>NZ_JAIXMZ010000001.1:0-58600 GCF_020328025.1 Candidatus Endomicrobiellum pyrsonymphae
TTGTTTTTTGTTTCATAAACGTCCAATTTGTTTTTTGATACATCTATGCCTACAAATTCAGTGTATAAGACTTTTGGCATTTTGTGCCTCCTTTTAATTTGGTATTAGCTTCTTGCTTTCAATTGTTCACATGCTGCAAACTAAAGTTCGCGCATCAGCAACCTCATCAAGCTTTTACCTTATACACCTTAAATTATACTTGTTTTTTAAGAAACAATACCCTCGTCAATGCCTCTTGGCATTGCCACCTCTTTTGAAAAATGGGAATAACAACGTAAATCCTTCGCTTCACTCAAAATGGCGACGATAATCATACCTCGTCAAACCTCGTCTGCCATCTCTTTCAGTGAAAGGGAATGACAAAAGCATCTACAAAAATTACATTCCAAGTTTATTCTTAAGCTCTGCCAAACAATTATTTAATTCTTTCGGTATTTTGTCACCAAACTTAGCGTAAAACTCTTCTATCATTACTATTTCTTTTTTCCAATCTTCTTTATCAACTCTCAACAATTTTGCCATTGTTTCTTTTTTGATATCTAACCCATTTAAATCTATGGCATTATCTTCCGGAAACAAGCCTATTTCAGACTCTACAACTCCGGTTTTTCCTTCGACTCTGTCTATCATCCATTTTATGATTCTAGAATTATCTCTAAAGCCCGGCCACATAAATTTACCATCTTCATCTTTTCTAAACCAGTTTACCATAAATATTTTAGGAGGGTTTTTCACTTTTTTGCCCATATCAAGCCAATGCCGAAAATAATCACCCATATTGTATCCACAAAAAGGAAGCATAGCCATTGGATCGCGCCTGACAGCACCTACCTGTCCCGTCGAGGCCGCGGTTGTTTCCGAACCTATTATGGAGGCCGTAAACACGCCGGCGTTCCAGTTTTTCGCTTCATATACAAGCGGAATAGTGCTTCGCCTACGTCCCCCAAAAATTATGCCTGAAATAGGCACTCCCATAGGGTTATCGTATTCCGACGAAAGCGTTGGACAATTATAAATTGAAACAGTAAATCTCGAATTAGGATGAGCAGCAGATTTACTCGAATTTTTGTCATATTTTTGTCCCTGCCAATCAGTCAAATCTGATGGAACTCCCTTAGAAACACCTTCCCACCAAGGAGTATTATTGCTATTATCAACAGCCGTGTTCGTAAATAAAGTAGGAAAAAACTTATCATTTTTAAGAGTTTTCATCATAACAGGATTTGTGTTCACACCTGTCCCCGGAGCAACCCCAAAAAATCCCGCTTCAGGATTAATTGCATAAAGCTGCCCATCTTCACCAACATTAACCCAAGCTATATCATCTCCCATTGTCCATACCTTATAACCTTTAAGCACAGACTCTAAAAGAGCAAGATTAGTTTTACCGCATGCAGATGGAAAAGCTCCGAGAAAATATGTTACTTTTCCATCAGGAGCTTGTACACCTATGATAATCATATGCTCGGCAAGCCACCCTTCCTGATATCCTAAGTAAGAACCTATTCTAAGCGAATAGCACTTTTTGCCTAGCAAAGCGTTCCCACCATAACCGGAACCGAAACTCATAACAAGATTTTCCTGAGGGAAATGCATAATAAATCTTCTATCCGGATTTACATCACCGATTGAATGTACCCCTCTAAAAAAATCGGAAGAATTGCCGATTCTTTCAACAGCTTGCTTACCAACGCGAGACATAACTCTCATGCTCAAAGCAACATATACAGAATCCGTTACTTGAACACAGTTTTTTGCATATCTTGATTGAGGAGTTCCCATAACAAAAGGTATAACGTACATCGTTCTTCCCTTCATTGCGTCTTTGAGAAGTCTCATCATTTTTTCTTTTGCCGCGCTTGGCTCCAACCAATTATTATTTGGTCCGGCTTGTTCTTTCGTAGGAGTACAAACAAAAGTTAAATGCTCTGTACGAGCAACATCATTTGGATTCGAACGATGATAATATGAATTTGGATATTCTTGCGCATTTAGTTTTTTTAAAACAATTCTTCCGTCAACTTCAGACTCTTGAGCAAGATTTGTTAATCTCTCAGCTTCTTCTTGGGATCCATCCATTCTATAAACCTCACCCGGTTGCAAAAGATCCTGCATTTTTTTTATAAACAATTCCATTGGTGTTGTCATCTCTTATTCCCCTTGTAAAATCATCATTTAAACTACGCCCAGACAGTTTTTTCTCCTTTCCCTGCAATAATTTTTTTGATAGGATATACCGAGTTAACTATTTCGTCAGGTTGGAACCACAACTTAATTTCTCTTTCTGCTTCTGACGGATCTGAAGAACAGTGGACAACGTTTTCATAAACTCCTTTTGTTGTTATTCTTCCGTATGCACCTCTGATTGAAATAGGATCTGCTTCTTCTGGATTCGTCGCGCCGGCAATTTTTCTCATTCTTGCAATAGCATCCTCCCCCTGATATACAAACGCTATAACTCTATCCCAAGGTTCGCCGTATATTTTACCCTGAATATAATCTACAAGCTCGCCAAAAAATGGCTTATCTTTAAGCTGATAATAATGTGCTTCTGCCAACTTTTTGCTTACTTTTACCGCTTTTGTGCCTATGATAACCATTCTTGCTTCTGAAAGTTTAGTCAAAATATTTCCTGTTAAAGATTTTTTAACTCCATCCGGTTTAATCAAGATTAAAAGCTGCTCTATTATCACTTATTACTCTCCCTTTTTCAAACTAATTTTTATTTGATAAGCCCTATAATACCTTGCCCCGGTAAATACTATCCCAGAAAGAGCATACAAACTAAACAATATAAAAATGATATTTTGCGGAAACGCAATCACAAGAAATATTAATATTATTATCAAAACTAAAAGTCTAAATGCTTTAGGTTTTGAAAGATTCATTTTTTTAAATGAAACATACTGAATATTTGAAACCATAAGCCAAGATAAAATTATCATTACAACAGGCATTATTTTAAAAAAAATAGGCATATTTCTCATCAAGAGAGGTATTGTCTTAAACGTTAAAGACTGCCCAGGTTCTACAACAAATAATTCATAACTTAGAACAAATGACATCAAAAGACCAGCTGAAGCAGGCGTAGGCAACCCAATAAAAGAAGCATGAGTCACATTATCTTTGGCTTGGACGTTAAACTTTGCAAGTCTTAAGCCACTACATAATACAAACAGCACCGCAATTGCCATACCAACCTTTCCCATAGAATTTAAAACAAGCTGATACATCATCACGGATGGCGCAATGCCAAAGGACACCAAATCGCTTAAAGAATCCAGTTGAATTCCAAATTCGCTTGTCGTCCTTGTAAGTCTCGCAATCCTACCGTCCATCATATCACAAACTATCGCAAGTATAAGAAGCCATGCTGCTTTTGTAAAATCTCCTTCGATTGACGACATCACCGATAAATAACCGCAAGACATATTACTACATGTAAAAAGACTTGGTATTATATAAATACCTTTTTTAAGTTTTTCGCTCATGGCAACTCCCTATTTGATTACAGTCAAACATTTTTATATCGACACATATCTTCTAGATATTTCGCTGCGCTCAGTATTGATAACAAAAACGCATATCGTCGTCACCTATTAAAGACCCTCGGGGGTAAACTCAGAGCTTGAAGAATCCATTAGAGTTGCGAAAATTGTTATTCCAGACACGACTTTATCACCCTGTTTAATTTTAATATCAACATTTCTTGGCATGTGCATATCCACCTGAGAACTAAACTTTATAACACCTATTTTATCGCCGGTATTTAAAATATCGCCGGGTTTCACCCATGCAACGCATCTTCTAGCAAGTATCCCTGCGACTTGTTTAACAAGATATGTTCCGTTTTCATTTTCTATTGTTATGATATTTTGCTCATTTACTATATGCGCTTGCGGTTCCATAGCTTTGAGAAATTTTCCTGGTTTATATTCAACTTTTACAACTTTCCCCGCGACAGGCGAGCGTTGTAAATGTACGTCTAAAACAGATAAAAATACTCTGATAATTTTTTCTGTTTCGTTTTCACTTACTTCTAAAACAGTACCATTGCAAGGCGACAGAATTAAACCATTGCCTTTTGTTATATCTATTTTTGGATCTCTAAAAAAATATAAGCAAAACAATGAAGCTAACATACACAAAATGCCTATCATGCTTGCAACTACGCCAAATCCTGAAACAAACAATAACAATCCCAAAACAAGCGAAATTATAATAAACGGATAACCTTCTTTGACAAGTTGCATTTCCAATCCCCTTTTATAAGAACAATGACAACCTAATAAAATATGCGCTATTAGTAGACTTCCTCGGGATTTTACCAAAAATAACAGTGCGATGTCAAAACAAAAAATCATTGAAAAATAAGCGCTTTTTTTAAAACATTGCAGAGCGATATTATTTCTTTTTCTTTAATTTCCATGATAAATATGCGCTGATAAAGCCGTCAATCTCCCCATCCATCACCAGACTAGCCTGAGATGTTTCGCATTCGGTTCTATGATCCTTCACAAGCTGATACGGCATAAAAACATAGGAACGTATTTGGCTTCCCCATTCTATAGAGCCTTTTTCATTATAGTGTTTTTCACAAGAAGCGCGCTGCTTTTCCTGTTCAAATTCGTAGAGTTTGGCTTTTAAGAGTTTCATCGCAGTTTCCCTGTTTTTAATCTGAGAGCGATCGTTTTGAGATTGAACAATTATGCCTGTTACAAAATGCGTGATTCTCACAGCAGAATCTGTTTTATTGATATGCTGCCCGCCTGCGCCGGAAGCTCTGTAAGTGTCAATTCTTATATCTTTATCTTCGACAACTATATTGATATTATCGTCAATTTCAGGGATAACGTCAACAGAACTAAATGAAGTGTGCCGTCTTTTGTTAGAATCAAATGGAGAAATTCTTACAAGCCTGTGAACTCCTATTTCAGACTGCAAAAAACCATAAGCATATTCACCCTTTATTATCATTGTTATGCTTTTTATTCCAGCCTCATCTCCATCTAAACTATCAACAACTTCAGTTTCAAAACGCTTATCTTCCGCCCATCTAGAATACATTCTCACTAACATCTGAGCCCAATCGCAAGATTCTGTGCCACCAGCGCCCGCATGTATAGCGATAATCGCATTATTTTTATCGTGCGGTCCGCTAAGTCTCGTTTTAGTTTCAAAAGCAGATAATTCTTTCTCAAGTTTTTTGCTGCCGTCTTCAATTTCTTTTAGAATATTTTCATCATTTTCAATTCCGGCAAGTTCTTTTAAATCAATTAAATCTTTAACCTGCAAGCTCATATCATTCCACAATTTACATATATTTTTTAGACCATCGAGCTCCGCCATAACTTTTTTGGCATTGTTTTGATCGTTCCAAAAATTTGCGTCAGATATATCCTGTTCGAGTTCTTTGATTCTATTTATTTTTGAATCTACATCAAAGGGACCCCCTCAAAGCATCTATTCTTTCTTTCTGTTGCCCAAGCATAGCGACTCCTTTCTACGTTTATAATTCAATAATAATACAGACAAAATAATCCCTATGCAAACATACACAAACAAATCGCCAAACTTTGTGTAAAAAGTTTTAAAATCATTTTGAAAAAACGTCCCTCTGAGCAAAACCTTTTTACACAACTGAGTTCGTTCAACAATTACGCCTGATGCTTCAATAAGCCCAGAAATTCCTGAATTTGCAGATACTAGCATTGCCTTACGATTTTCAACCGCTCTGAACACGTTCATAGCAAAATGTTGAAAAGGAGCCGCCGTGTCAAAAAACCATCCATCGTTTGCATGATTTGAGAGGACTTTTGCCCCGGAAAACACAAATCTTCTGGAAATATCAGGGTAGAAATTCTCTGAACATATTGTCGAGCCAACACATAGCTTTCCATTATCAAAAACATTTGTATCTGTGCCTCTTTCAAGGTCACCCATGTGATTTATAACATCAAAAAATTGTGCAAACAATTCTCTAAATGGAACATACTCTCCAAAAGGAATAAGACAATTTTTTTTATGAACAGCTTTATAATCGCCACCGTTCTCAAAAGATACAACAGCATTATATACTTTTTCCCCATCATCAGAAAATGGAGAGCCTACAATGTTTAAGCCGCCAGCAAGAGTTGTAATCTCTTTTGCTGACTCATACATTCTTGCATTATTAGGGACAAGCTCCGTAAACGCCGTTTCCGGCCATAAAACTAAATCAGTTTTATTTTTAGAAATTTCAGAAGCATAATTTCTGAGGTTGGAATACATTATCTCCCTAAAAGCAGCATCCCATTTCTCATTCTGATCAATATTTGGTTGTACAATAGATACCGAAAATTCCTGTTCGCCAAAAGATTTAAATCTATTTGATCTAACTGCTCCAAATATTGCAAACGCAACAATCAAAATTAAAGCGATATAAAGATACTTATTGATCCTTTTTGATATCCAAAAATAGAGGCATAAATTACAAAACATCAAAATAAACGATACCCCATACACACCGGTGAATTCAGCTATTTGTACAATTGAAGTAAACTCAAACTGCGAATATGCTATAAGCATCCAAGAAAAACCTGTAAGAAAATATGTTCTGATATATTCTAGAACGACCCACACAGCCGCGCCGGCAATAATCAACAAAATATTTTGAATTATATCGTACCTAAATTTTCTAGCAATGGCATTTCTTATAAAACACAAACATCCGCCCCAAACACCCCAATACAGCGCAAGATATATCCATAAAAGACTAGACGCAATTAAAGCCTGTGCGCAAGATTTTGTGTTAAAATAAAGCATTAAATAAAGCCAATACATGCCTACAGCATTAAAGACAAATCCTGAAATGAATCCATAACAAAAAGAACCTTTATACCCTGATTCCACCACTACATAAATCAACGGTACAAAAGCTACCCACATCAAAAAAAATAAATTTATTTTAGGAAAGGCAGTTGCAGCCAACAAACCTGTGGCAATACACAAAACAAACCTTTTACAGTCTATTATTTTCATAAAATTATCAAGGGAATATCATTAAAATACGCTTTATTAAACATTTTAAGAAATTTACTTTTTTCGCCAAAATCTTTTATTTCTGATGTCTGCACTCCCGTGACGAGTGTATGTTACTCTTGCATATTGCTTTTCTCTATTACGTCTATCCCATTTAATTCTTGATTTTCTAATTCATAATCTGACAACAAAAAGACTTTATTCTTTTCCTTTATTTAATGAAGTTATAAAATCAACAACATCTAAGCCTTGCGTAAAATACCTAACTGATACTTCGCTAGAATGTTCTGAAAAACGACTCTTCCACATATCATGAACTAATACATCACCATCTAATACAACAACTGTATCGCCTTTGCGCAATTCTATTTTATCGGAAATATGAAAATAAATTCTGTATCTACATTTTCTTCAGATTTAATTAGCATCTGAGTATTCATAGTTTTTATAGTTTTTAATGTATCCTTAACTTGTTGCAATCCAATACTGTATCCTGTTCCCTTTATAGTGCCAAAACCAATGCCCTTCACAAATTTTGTTCATCATTTCTTTTGGCATTCCTTTGCCATTATCCTTGACCTTTATTGCGACATCGCTGTTTTAATCACAAGTTCAACTATAATACCTTGTTTTTTTAACAGCTTCTACAGTATTATTTATTACATTAGATATCATTCTGTAAAAATCAAAAGAATTTCCTTTATAAACACGAATTTTTGATTTGAATCTGAACGATAATTGAAGATCACATTCGATTTTTGATATTGATACCACTTACTATCAATCACATACTATCACCTCATGTTACATTTTCCAATATTTCTTCATATGCTTTATTCAACATAATTCTCTGATCTGTTTTTCTTAATATTTCAGCCTCATATCTCCATGACAAATCGTAATCTGTTTTACCTACTGCAACTTCTTTAGCAGATTTATATCCAAGCATTTCGGCTTCCGCTTGATTACAACCCAAGTAAACTCCATCTATATCTTTCCAATAGATAAATCCAGGAATGCTTCGTAAAATATTGCTGGCTAAAAGCTATTCTTCACTCATAGCGTCCCTCTTTATTTAAGAAAAATTTACTGCCAAATAACCATGTTTTGAAGAAACATATGAAAAGTGGACTATCTTTGTTGTACACGCCCGTCAAGAAACCTGAGAGAGTATCTTTATATGCATATAAATACGAAGAAATATTGATACTGTCAGGGACATTAAGATACACAGGAAGTTCAGCAATAAAATATTTTACAGCAACACATACTGCTTCATCGCTCATATCGCCTAAAAAACCTTTGCTTGCCAAAACTGTTTTCGAAGTTGCTAAAAACATCCTTTTCTAAAACTCTCATCATTCCCATATAATTTTTTATAAGTATCATGAAATTTTAAATATTTTTCATTATGCATGAGATCGCTACAAAAGACTATCATATTGCTAGCTTCAACATCCGATAACTTGTTTGCAAGCAAAGTTCTTATTGCCTTATTCTTCAAATTATTATAATGTAATCTAGTTTTTTTCTTTGCCTTATCTTCGGAATATCCCACTGCTTGAAGCGTATATGCCGAAATTCATCGTGTATAAAAACATTCATTTTTTTGAAAATAGATGGTCCCCAAGCAAAAAGCTTTTTTAAATCTTCTTCGGTATAATAGCCTTAAACGGACTTATATCAAGCAAGACACGTTCCCTCAAACCATATGATTCTTCTGAATTGTGGTTGACAAATTTTATAGACTGATAGCCAATATTCATACCAGTACACCTTTATCCTTGTTTAATTCATCTAACCAAAATTTCGATTAGTTTTCACAATTACATAAAACTATTAACTGAATTAACATAAGCTAAAGTAAAATTCATGTTTAAACTTCTCAAACTCCACAACACTTTTTATATTTTTTCCCACTCCCGCACGGACAAGAATCATTTCTCCCTATTTTACTTAAATTTTGTGTTTTCACTTTATCTTCTTTTCGATCATTTTTTTTACCAAAAGAAGGACTTACTTTTGCAGTTTCCGCGTTATTTAGAGGTTGCGGCTTAACATCAACCTGAACTTTAAATATGTATTCTACGGTATTTTCTCTTATTCTTTTCATCATAGATTCAAACAAAGCAAAAGATTCTCTTTGGTATTCGACTTTCGGATCTTTTTGAGCATAAGCCCTAAAACCTATACCTCGTCTTAACTGATCAAGTTCGTATAAATTGTCATGCCACGAAGAATCTATCATCTGCAAGAACACCATTCTTTGTATCTGAGCCATTAACTCGGGAGTAAGTTCTTCTTTTCTTTTTTCATATGCCTCAATGACTCTTTCACAAATATCAGTTTGAAGAGCCTCCTTTGAGAAAAAGTTTATTTCATCTTTATTTTCAATTTCGTATTTAACGCCAAAAATCCTAGACAGCCATGCATCTATGCTAATCCAATCCCACTCCTCCGCATATTTTTCAGCAGTCCAAGTAGAAAGTTTTTCCTCAATGGACTCGTTAATCATATCTTTGATGGTGTCTGTTATATCTTCCCCTTCGAGAATCTCGTTTCTTAATCTATAAACAGCTTCCCTTTGCTTGTTCATAACATTATCAAAATCTATCAGTTGTTTTCTTATATCAAAATTCATTCCTTCCACTTTTTTCTGCGCACCCTCCACTGCTTTTGATATCCAAGGATGTTGTATATCGTCACCCTCTTTTAAACCTAACTTCTGCATCATTACGGACATTTTATCGGAACCAAAAAGACGCATAAGCTCGTCTTTTTGGTTCCGATAAAATGTCCGTAATTGTAGCAATTGTAACTGCGGATTTTGCCCCTGCAGACGCAATAATTTGAGCTTCTACAGCATGATACTTAGCATTTAATACCTGATGAGGAATGCCTTTTTTTCTAAGCATGACTGCTATTTTTTCAGATTTTTCTATCGACCTTGTACCAACAAGAACAGGCTGACCCTTGCTCCATAAAGATTCGATTTCGTTGATTATAGCATTGTCTTTTTCTTTTTCAGTCATATATATAACATCGGGATAATCCTTTCTCACCATCGGATTATTTGTAGGCACTTCTACAACTCCAAGTTTATAAATTTCCCAAAATTCAGCTGTTTCAGTTGACGCTGTACCTGTCATCCCCGAGATTTTTTTATACATTCTGAAAAAATTCTGAAACGTTATCGTCGCAAGTGTTTGATTTTCATCTGCAATTTTTAAATTTTCTTTTGCTTCAATCGCTTGATGAAGTCCGTCAGACCATCTTCTACCCGGCATCAGTCTTCCTGTAAATTCATCTACGATTACAACTTCACCATCTTTTACAACATACTCAACATCGCGACGATATAAATTGTGCGCTTTTATGGCCTGCGTTATGTGATGCACCCATTCAGATTGCAAATCATCATAAATATTTTTTATACCCAATATTTTTTCAGTCTTTTGGACACCCTGTTCCGTTAAAACAATAGAATGATTCTTTTCATCAAGAAGATAATCGTAACCCTTTGATAAGTCGATATTATCGTATTTTGCTTTTATTTCCTCACTTTCGGTAACTTTTCTGCCCTTAAGCATAGGAACTATTCTGTCAGAAATATAATATTTATCCGTTGACTGTTCACCCGCACCGGAAATAATAAGAGGCGTTCTTGCTTCATCTATTAAAATAGAATCAACTTCGTCTATAATTGCATAGCTGAGAGGACGTAAAACTCTGTCTTCTTTTGAAACAACCATATTATCTCTTAAATAATCAAACCCAATCTCATTATTTGTAACATAAGTTATATCGCAGTTATAAGCTTCTTTTCTTTCTGTGTTTCTTGTCTCGTGCCCAACGTTTCCAACTGTAAGACCAAGTTTTTCATAAATCGCACCCATCCACTCCTTATCTCTTTTTGCAAGATAATCGTTGACGGTTACCACATGAACACCAGTTTGAGGCAAAGCATTAAGATATGCAGCAAGCGTAGCAACTAAAGTTTTTCCTTCTCCCGTTCTCATCTCGGCAATTTTACCTTTGTGAAGTATATAACCGCCTACTATCTGTACGTCAAAATGTCTTAAACCAATTGCTCTTACAGAAGCCTCTCTGACGCACGCAAAAGCTTCGGGCAAAATATCGTCTAAGGTTGCCCCTTTTTCAAGACGTTCTCTAAACTCAATTGTTTTATTTTTTAATTCGTCATCCGTAAGCTGTTTTATGGCAGACTCAAAAGCATTAACTCTCACGACTATCGGTTTTATCGCCCTTATATCTCTTTCATTTTGTGAACCAAAAATTGCGCCTAAAATATCTTTCAACACGTTTAACCATCCTTGTTCATTATGGAGTATTAATTTATATCTGTTATTTTGACTGGTTGATTATATAATTTATTGATTAGTCTTGACAATTTTTTTCTTTCCCTTTTTTCGATGTTTCTTTTAAATGATTTAGTAGGACGCGTTACATAAATTTTGAAACAATTTGATTAAATACAAATATAAATTCTTTGGAAAGTTTTATTGCATCGTTATCTTGCTCTAGTGTTTTATCTTTTAAACATTCTAAAAGTACGATTTGATGTTCTGAACTATTGAAACAATTCACGTCTATACCTTCGTTTAAAAGTCTTAGTCCTAGTATAATTTTTTCCGTTTTATAAAGTTCATCGCCTATATATTCCGATTCCATTTCTAACGAAGATATATTACCGCATCTACTTTGCGCATCTTTCAATAACGAACATACTGCAATATATTTTTCTATATCATCGATATTTTTATATCTTATCTTTCTCAAATATCCTGCAGCGCCTGCACCAAGTCCTATATATTCAAAATTACGCCAATAATTTGAATTATGAAAAGATTCTCTGCCTCGTTTAGTCCAGTTTGAAATTTCGTAGTGAGCATAACCATTACTAGCTAAAACTTCTACGGCTTTATCATACATATCTCTTTGAATATTGTCGTTTATAGTAACACTGTTTAAATAAAAAGGCGTACCCTCTTCAATTGACAAAGGATAAAGCGATAAATGCTCACTATTAAAAAGCAAAGCTCTTTTTAAGTCTCTTTCCCATTCTTTTACCGTTTGATTTGAAAGTCCGTATATCAAATCAATATTGATATTATTAAAACTTTCCTTTCTAGCTATGTCATATATATTACAGAAAGTTTGAAAATCGTGTATTCTTCCCAAAAATTTAAGCGAGTTATCTTCGACAGACTGTAAACCTATACTTAATCTATTTATCCCAAAGTTTTTGAGAAGACGGAGTTTTTCTTTTGATGTGGATTCGGGATTTAATTCAAATGTAAATTCGCAAACTTCTGATAAATCAAAAATATTATTTAATGTCTGCAAAAGTTTTTCGAGTTGTTTTAAGGATAAAACAGATGGGGTACCACCGCCAATATATATCGAATTTATTTTTTGGTTCCTAAATTGACTCGCATGTTTTATTAAAGCGTCAACATATTTATTAACTAAAACAACGTCATATTCTACCGAGAAAAAATCGCAGTAATAACATTTTTGTTTACAAAATGGAATGTGAATATATAAACCTAACATATTTTATTACTTGCAAAATACATAAAAAGCATTTTACTATGAGAGGTAACCACCAACGCTAACAACGCATACCCCGTCAATGCCAAAGATATCGCCATCCCTTTCAGAGAAAGAGAAATTAAAAAAGATAAGAAAGAAACAACTACAACTGATAAAATTTATTTAGGGACCGATTTTGATAATTTTGTATTATCTTTAAAAAGTTCGGCTATCCCACCTATTGACGCTGTAACACCGGCAGTTTCTAACGGTAAGAAAATCTTTGTTGCTTGACCGTCTGCAACTTTTCCAAGCGTTTCAAGATACTTAATGGCTAGAAGATCATTCGTAGGCTTACCTTCGTGTATAGCATTATAAACCACTTCGATTTTATATTTTTCCGCTTCGGCAACCTGTTTTATTGCTTCGGCTTCGCCCGTAGCTTCTAAAACTTGTTTTTCTTTCACAGCTTCTGCATCGAGAATTACAGCCTGCTTTTCGCCTTCAGCCTTAAGAATTGCAGCTTGCCTTAAACCCTCCGCTTCCAAAATATTTGCTCTTTTTTCTCTTTCGGCTTTCATCTGCTTTGACATAGCATC
This sequence comes from Candidatus Endomicrobiellum pyrsonymphae, assembly GCF_020328025.1. Lineage (NCBI taxonomy): Bacteria > Pseudomonadati > Elusimicrobiota > Endomicrobiia > Endomicrobiales > Endomicrobiaceae > Candidatus Endomicrobiellum > Candidatus Endomicrobiellum pyrsonymphae. The sequence goes on from NZ_JAIXMZ010000001.1 coordinate 13,176, forward strand.
CGTGATATCTCTTGGCGGATCGATTTTTTGTATTTCAAGTTTTGTAACTTTTACACCCCATTTATCCGTAGCTTCATCCATTACAACCCTTAATTGCGTATTGATTTTTTCTCTGGATGTAAGCGTACTGTCTAACTCCATATCTCCGATTACATTTCTTAAATTTGTCTGTGCAAGTTTTAAAGCTGCAAGCGCAAAATTCTCGATGTTGTAAACAACTTTCACTGGATCTGTAACCTGAAAATAAATTATAGCATCAACAACTACAGAAACGTTATCTTTCGTAATAACACTCTGTGGTGGAACATCTATAACGCGCTCTCTCATATCAACAAGTACCATTCTTTGAAACATAGGAATTATAATATTTGCGCCCGAGCCTCTCGTGCCTGTATACTTGCCTAAAGTTTCAACAAGTCCTTTTTCATACTGTCTTATTATTTTTATAGAGCTTGCCACAAAAATAACCACAAAAACTAAAACTACGACAACAAAAAGAATAGACATATTATCCCCCCTATTTTTTCAACAATAAGCATCGTTCCGCTTACTTTTTTTATTATTACAACTTCACCGATTTCAATATCAACATCAGATTCAGCTCTCCATATCTCACTTGAAACTTTTACGAAACCCGACTTTAAAGGCATTATCTTTCCCGTAACTATAGCTTCTGCCCCAATAAGAGCATCTACATTTGAGCTGACAGTTTTAGCTTTGCTTATCATCCTTTTAAAGATTGGTTTTACAAGATACAAAGCTAAAATAGAAATAATTAAAAAAATCGTAAATTGCAACAAACTTGAATCAGTAAAACAAGATACTACTGCCGCAAAAGCCGAGCCTATAGCAAGACAGATAAAGAAAAAAATCGATGTCGTCGCTATTTCAAAAATTATTAGAACAACTGCAATCACAATCCAAGCAATCCATGTCATATAATCCTCCGCCAATATAGCAACAACGCTTTACCTTTCACGTACTTGTCAGGCAAAGGTCCCCAAAAACGAGAATCAAAAGAAAAATCTCTATTATCGCCCATCATCATATAATGCCCTTTGGGAACAATTACAGGTCCGAAATTATCTCTTACAGCCGGTATAGATGTAAATCTGCCTTTTTCCCAATATTCTTGATAATCTTTGTTGCTTGCAAACAAATCGAAACTTTGTCGAACTGTGGAGTCGTTAAAAACAGCACGAGGATCTCTAATGCAAACGTCATTTACGAAAAGTTCTTTATCTTTTATTTCCACTTTATCGCCTGCCACTGCCACACACCTTTTTATGAAATCTTTCGTTATGCCTTTTTCTCTTTCAGAAATCGTTAAAGCTTCAGGAGGACACTGAAAGACAACTATATCTCCACGACTTACATTTCGGAAAGGCGTATAACGCCTTCCCTCACTTGTAAACGGAATTTTAAAGCCGTAAATCAATTTATTTACAAAAAGCCGATCGCCCTCTAAAAGAGTGTTTCTCATACTACCTGACGGGATTTTAAAAGCTTGAACAAAGAAAAACATAATGAAAGACGCTATTATAAGCACTGTCCAACCTGTGGCAACCCATGAATAAACGTTTTCAAATAATTTTTCGGATGTCTCGGTTTTAAAATATTTTTTTGTAGCCAGCATTATCACAGCTATTACAAAAAGAATACATCCTGCAAAAAAAAGATAAAACTCCAAGGAGAAACGAGAAAAAAAATGAGAAAAAAGGTAAAACTTCATAGGAATACGCCTCTTTTGATATTTTATAAATCCTTTGGAGATTTTCTTTCCTCAAGGACTGACAACAACAAATAAAATGCACTTCTAGCACGAATTTTTGAATTAACTTAGCAACACGTAAACACACTATCTTGCAGTTAGGATATACTCTGCAGTGGAGTGTAGCATATAAGAACAAAAAATAATCAATTAATTGTCTATCCCAAGAACAGCAACAAATGCATCCGGCGGAATCTCTACCCTCCCAAACTGTCGCATCCTACGCTTGCCTTCTTTTTGCTTCCCAAGAAGTTTGCGCTTTCTTGATATATCGCCACCGTAACATTTTGCAAGAACGTCTTTACGCATTGCAGATATTGTTCCTCTCGCGACTATTTTATTGTTCACTTTTGCCTGTATAGGAATTTCAAACATGTGTCTTGGTATAATATTTCTAAGTTTTTCAGTAAGATAATGGGCGACAGTCTGGATTTTATCTTTGTGAGCAATAATCGTAAAAGCATCGACAACTTCCGCATTTATCATAATTTCTAGTTTGACCAAATCTCCCTGTTGATGTTCTACATGTTCGTAATCAAAAGAAGCATATCCTTTGGAAACTGATTTTAGAGCATCATAGAAACCTACGATAATTTCAGCAAGAGGCATATGATATTTTAATATAGTTATTTTAGTATTCATGTATCTCATCGATATCTGCTTGCCTCTTCTTTTTTGGCACAGCTCAAGCATAGCTCCTAAATAATCAATCGGGCAAATTATAGTTGCCTTAACGTAAGGTTCCCAAATTTCTTCAATATCTGCGTTGTTTGGAAATCTTGCAGGATTATCTATCGTTGTAATTGAGTCTCTAGTTTTTACCTTATATACAACGTTTGGAGCCGTAACCAAAAGATTTAAACCAAACTCTCTTTCGAGTCTTTCTTTAACTATTTCCAAATGCAAAGATCCCAAAAATCCACATCTGAAACCAAATCCCAAAGCTACCGAAGTTTCAGGAAAATAAACAAGAGATGAATCTGAAAGTTTTAATTTTTCTAAAGCCATTTTTAAACCGTCATACTCAGATGTACTATTTGGATAAAGACCTGCAAAAACAAAAGGATTTATTTCTTTGTATCCTTCGTGAGGATGTTTTGTCGGGTTTATACTTTCGGTAATTGTATCGCCGATTTTTATATCCCTTATATCTTTTATGCCGGCTATAACATAGCCTACATCTCCTGAAGAAAGCTCATCGGACTCAACCATTTTTATTTTCATATATCCAACTTCAAGCACTTCATGTTCTACGTCTGATGCCACAAATTTTATTTTCATATTTTTACGAATTCTACCGTCAAACACCCTTATAATGACTATAACACCGCGATAAGAATCATAAAATGAATCAAAAATTAAAGCTGATAACGGCTCTTCTTTTACAACTATTGCAGGAGGAATATTTGCAATTATAGAACCGACTATTTCACAAATACCTATACCTTCCTTAGCGCTTGCGAGGATAGGCTCTGCGTCAACATCAAGACCTTCTTTTATTTGTTCATAAGCGCTATCTATATCGGCAGTAGGTAAATCTATTTTATTTATTACAGGCACTATATTGAGTTTTGCATTTTTTGCAAGCATTGTATTTGCAAGAGTCTGAGCTTCTACACCCTGAGTAGCGTCTACAACTAAAATCGCCCCCTCGCATGCTGCAAGAGCTCTTGAAACTTCATAGGTAAAATCCACATGACCCGGAGTGTCAATTAAATTTAAAACATATTTCTCGCCGTTTTTAGCAGTATAATTCATTCTTACAGCTTTGGCTTTTATTGTTATTCCTCTTTCTCTTTCAAGCTCCATACCATCAAGAATCTGTTCCTTCATTTCTCTGCGGGAAATTGTTCCGGTGTATTCAAGCAATCTGTCAGCAAGTGTACTTTTACCGTGATCTATGTGCGCTATGATACAAAAATTTCTTATATTAGACATTACATTCTTCCTCATTTAATGCGTGCCTTATCATTGTATCACATAATTGAAGGGAACGGCAATGCCGCGACTCTCAAGATACTACATTTCATTGACAGGTAAGAGTATCTTTTTATACAATATGTCCTCGAGGCGTGTCGAAAATATAAGAGGTTCCTATGATAATCTTAACCGGTGGAGCAGGTTTTGTAGGTAGTTGTTTTCTGTGGAAGTTAAACCAAGAAGGCATAAAAGACGTTTTAGTTGTAGATCATTTGGATGATAGCGAGAAATGGAAGAATTTAGTAGGTAAAAGTTATTACGATTATATACAAAAGGGTGCTTTTTTTAATGCTGTCATAAGCAGACGAGTCCCAAAGCCCCATGCTATTGTGCATCTGGGCGCATGTAGTTCCACAATCTTTACTGATGCAACTTACTATATAAAAAATAATTATGAATATTCTAAAATTCTTGCACTGTGGGCGTTTGAGTTGGGCATTCCCTTTATTTATGCATCCTCTGCCGCAACGTATGGCGACGGCGAGGTTGGATATGACGATGATATATCAAAACTGATAAATTTATCACCGTTAAATATGTATGGTTTTTCTAAACATATGTTCGATTTGTGGTTGTTGAACAATAATTACATTAGCAAGGTCGCAGGTATAAAGTTTTTTAATGTTTTTGGTCCTAACGAATATCATAAAGGCGATATGCGCAGCGTAGTTTGTAAAAGTTATGACGAAGTTGCAGATAATAGCCTTATAAAGCTGTTTAAGTCTTATAATGAAAATTATTCCGACGGTGAACAGCGCAGAGATTTTATATACGTAAAAGACGCTATCAACGCTATGTATTTTTTGTTTAAAAATCCTTCTAAAACAGGTATGTTTAATCTTGGTACGGGTAAATCGAGGACTTGGAATGATATAGCGAAATCTATGTTTGCAGCAGTTGGCAAAAAAGAGAACATAGAATATATCGATATGCCTGATTTTTTAAAACAGAAATATCAGTATTTCACACAGGCAAAGATGGACAATCTTAAAAAAGCTGGATATAACAAGTCTTTTATGGAGCTTGAAGATTCTGTAAAAGATTATTGTTTTTATCTAAAAAATAAATCTTATCTATAATTATAATGTAGAATTTGTATAATCCTTTGGAGCAACTATGAACCTTCTAAAATTAATATCTTCGTTTAAAAAGCAAACTATTTTGGTTGTCGGCGATGCGATGATAGACAAATTTATATGGGGAAAAGTAAATAGAATTTCGCCCGAAGCGCCTGTTCCAGTAGTAGAGGTTACAAGAGAAACAGAGATGCTTGGCGGAGCTGCAAATGTTGCAAATAATATAACATCTTTAGGTGGTAAAGCCTATGTTGTAAGCGTAATAGGCAAAGATATAACAGGTAAATCTTTAGCGGAGATGCTTGAAGAAAAAGGGATTAATTATGATTGTTTGGTTTACGATGCTAACAGACCTACAATCGTAAAGACAAGAATTATTGCAGCGAGTCAGCAGCTTGTAAGGGTAGATAAAGAGATAAAAGGATTTTTTGACCATCATACCGAATCAAAAGTCTTGACAAATATGGAAAAAATTATTCCTCAGGTTAATGCTGTTATAATTTCAGATTATGGAAAAGGCGTTGTAAGTCCTACAGTTCTTAAAAAGACAATTTCCCTTGCAAAAAAACATAAAATCCCCGTGACCGTAGATCCTAAGATATATCATTTCAAAAAATATAAAAAGATAACAACGATGACACCCAACGAAAGAGAAGTTATAGAGGGAATGAACGCAAAAAATATTAGAACTGACGAAGATATAGTCGTTTTGGGTAAGAAAATCCTTAAAACATTGAATTCAGAATCTGTGCTTATAACGCGCGGCGAAAAAGGTATGACACTTATTCAGCCTAATAATAAAATTACGAGTATCCCTACAAGAGCAAAGGAAGTTTATGATGTTACAGGGGCAGGAGATACGGTTATTTCCACTCTGACTTTAGCGCTAGCTGCTAAGTCTGATTTGCTAAGCGCAGCCGAAATAGCAAATTTTGCGGCTGGGATAGTGGTCGGTAAACTTGGTACCGCCACAACAAATTTTCAAGAATTAGAAAAAACGATAAAGGAGTTCTACGGAAAATGAAAACAGCCGTAATTATACCGTCAAGATATGGTTCCAGTCGTTTCCCGGGTAAACCTTTGGAATTAATAAAGGGAAAGCCCCTTGTGCAGCGTACCGTAGAGAGAGTAAAACGATGTAAAGAAGTTGATTTTGTAGCTGTTGCGACGGATGATAAGCGTATATATGATGCTGTCCAAAAACTTGGATTTAATGTATTTATGACTCCTGATAAATGTAAAAGTGGTACAGACAGAATTGCTTTTACAGCGCTAAGATTTTTAAAAAATTACGATAATTTTATTAATGTTCAAGGCGACGAGCCTTTAATAGATCCGAAACTTGTTGATGAACTTGCTGTTTCTCTCAAAAAGACAAAATCTCTAGAATACATAACTGCAGCTTTTCCATTAAAAGAAGAAAGCGTTATCAATAATCCAAATGTAGTTAAGGTTGTTTTTGATAAAGATGGATATGCCTTATATTTTTCAAGATTTGCGATTCCGTACAACGAAGATAATTCAAAGATAAAATATTATAAGCATATGGGGATATACGGATATAAAAGAAATTTTTTGTTGGAATTTTCAAAAAGTAAAATGTCATCTTTAGAAAAGGCTGAAAATCTTGAGCAGTTGAGGGCTTTAGAGAATGGTAAAAGAATAAAAATTGTTGTTGCAAAGCATGATTCCATTGGTGTTGATATGCCGTCAGATATTTTAAAAGTTGAAAAGTATTTGTAGTAATGGAAAAGATAATGCAAAATAAGCGTATAAAAATTGGTAGAAATGTTGCTCTTGCAAATGATAGACCTTTTGTTGTTATAGCGGGACCGTGCGTTATTGAAAGTGAAAAACATGCATTTACTTTGGCTGCAAGTTTGAAAAAAATAACATCAAAGCTAAAAATTCCTTTTATTTTTAAAGCTTCTTACGATAAAGCTAATCGTTCATCAGGTTGTTCTTACAGAGGACCAGGAATAGATGAAGGACTTAGAATTCTTGCAAGGATAAAAAAAGAATTGAAGTTACCTATTACTACGGATGTACATGCTGAATACCAAGTTTCTAAAGCTGCAAAAGTTGTAGATTTTTTGCAGGTACCGGCGTTTTTGTCTCGTCAGACTGATTTAATAAAAGCGTGCGCTCTTACAGGGAAACCTATAAATATTAAAAAGGGGCAATTTTTAGCTCCGGAAGATATGTTTAATGTCATAAAAAAAGCTGAAACTTTTGGTAATAAAAACTTGTCCATCACAGAAAGAGGCGCATCTTTTGGATATCACAATCTTGTTGTAGATTTTAGGGGTTTGGAAATCATGAAACAGAGCGGATATCCTGTAATTTTTGATGCAACGCACAGTGTTCAGCTTCCCGGTGGACACGGCGCATATAGTGGTGGAAATAGAGAATTTATTGCTCCTCTTTCAAAAGCGGCGACGGCTGTGGGTATTGCGGCGTTATTTCTTGAAGTTCATGAAAACCCTGAAAAAGCCCTTTCGGATGGAGCAAATAGTCTTGATTTAATATCTTTTAAGCGAATGCTTAAAAATATTAAAGCCATAGATGAGGTGATTAAATGAAAGTTAAACGACCAAAAAACTTCAATAAGAACTATCCTGAAGCAGTTGAACAAAAAGATGAAAAGAAAACTCTAAAACACAAAGAAAGCAATGTTTTATATAAACCGACGTATGAATGGTGTTTAAAAACTGCGACAATAGTTCTTGTATCATTAGCAATTGTGTTTTTTTATTGAGCTTAGTACTGTCTCCATACTTGATGGAAATTGAGATCCTACCCTTACTCCGTGTCTTTCAGGAAATACTAGTACGAAGGTGGCGCCAAAGTGATAAGTAGTCAAAATATAATAAACAAAGCAAAAAATATTAAGCTCTTAGCCTGCGATATTGATGGCGTTTTAACTCGCGGTGAAATAACAATTTTCAACGATGGAGAAGAAATAAAAATATGGGACGTTAAAGATGGCATGGGGTTTAGTATTCTTTCGAAAACATCTCCTAGAATTAAAACCGCATGGATAACAGGTCGGCAGTCTCGGCAAGCTGAAAAACGCGTGAAGGATCTTAAGATTGATTATCTTGTTTCAAATTGCTCAAACAAAAAAGAAGCCTTGGACAAAATATCTAAAGAAAACGGATTTGATATGTCTAAAGTTGCGTATATAGGCGATGACATAATAGATATTGCCGCTTTAAAAGCTGTAGGGTTTTCTGCGTGCCCCAAGGATGCTTGCGAAGATGTAAAGAACTGTGTCAATTATATTTCTTCTTTTAATGGTGGGGAAGGTGCAGTAAGAGAAATAATAGAAAAGATTGTAAAAGCAAAAAGTGAGTGGCAAAGAATTTTAGATACGTATGTATGTTAAACATTTTGAGACTTTGTACAAAAATTCGTAGAAGAATTTATTATTACTGGGCATTTGCTTTTGCAAAAATTATTTTAGTTATGCCTTATAAGTTTTCAGTAAAAACGTTGAGCGGATTTTTTGGCAAGATTGCGTACTATGTAGCGCGTGATGGTGTAAAGACTGCAACGGGAAATTTAAAAAAATGTTTTCCTGATAAGTCTGAATAAAAAATATCAGAGATTGTAAAATGATCGTTTTACAATGAAACAAAAAAATTTTGAACTTGCAAATTTCCAGCACATGGATTCTAAGTTTTTGCATAAAATTTCCGATATAGAAAATGTTGAGCTTATTAAAAGTAGTTTAAAGAAAGGCAAAGGAATACTTTTCGTAAGCGCTCACGCAGGTAATTGTGAAATGGCGACTGCAACAGTTGCATGGCTAGACGTTCCTGTAAATGTTGTTGCAAAAAAGATATATATAGATGAGCTTAATGACATGCTTGTAGGATATAGGGCAAGTAAAAAAGTTAACATTATTTTCAAAGACACTCCCGGTACAGGCATAAAACAATAATAAGGTGTCTCGTGACTGTAGGGTCGTCAGGAAATTTTGATAAAGATGTCGAAAACCTTACTCAAAAAGCAACTCTTTTTTTGGAAGAGCATATAAGACAGTATCCAGATTAGTGGATTTGGTTTCATGAAAGATGGAAAACGAGACCTAAAAAGACAAAGTAAAAAGTGTAAAGTTGTAATTTTAAAATGAAATATGCAGAGCACTTCTTATTTTCTCGTGGTTGCAAGATTAAAGGGAAATAATGAACTTTTTTAAAAGATGTAATATATACGCGTTGATAATGTTTTCTGCTTTCTTTTTCGGTTGTATAACAGAAAAAACTGTTATCGAAGAAACGCCTCCGATGTCGAAGCAGGCTATAGAAAAGTTTACTATAACGCAAACAGATGAAGGTAAATTAAAAATGATATTGGAAGCAGAATCTGCTATTATAGATGAAATTAAAAACATTGCCCAGTTGAAACTTCCTGTAATAAAGTTTTATGACAAAGGCAAATATGTTTCAACGCTTGTTGCGGAGAGCGCAGTTATAAATATGGAAACCTGGGATGTAAGAGGAATAGGAAAATGTAATATGGACAACGCAAAGAATGAACATTTGCAAACAACAAATCTGATGTATGATGCAAAAAAAGAGTTGGTGTATGGTGATCATGATGTTAAAATTACAAGACCAAATGAAACAGTTTACGGCACAAGTTTTGAAGCGGATACGAAACTTGCTAATATTATCATTAAGAATCAAAGAACTGTGCTTGAGTAAGTTTATAAGCATTATTTTGATTACTTTTATGGTTGCTGCTATTTCTTTTACCGATGAATTATCCGGGAAGACAATAATAACCGGCGATGCAATGCATGTAAAAAAAGCTGGAGAAGTTATCGTTTCAAAGGGTAATTCAAAAGTAATTAATGATATAAGCAAAATAGCTGCCGATGAAGTGTCTTATGATAAGCAGAATTCCGAGATTTTTGCGTCAGGAAATGTTAGATTAGTTTCAGAGACTCAAAAAGGCGAGCCTTTTGAAGCTTACGGCAATTTTGCAAAATATAATATGAATGTTCAAAAAGGAAAAATTTGGGGGGATTACACAGTAACAAGATATTATGTAAATAACTCAACTACTCCTCTTGTTATGCACGCTAAGGAAGTTTATATTGATAGGAAGACTCAGACTTTAGATGCATATAAAGAAGTTGAGGTTGTAACTTCGTCAGGAACCATTTATGCCGATAACGGTTCTTTCGACAGCATAACACTAAGTATGATTTTTAAAGAAGATGAGAAAAGACCTATGGCAGATGTTAATTGTGACGGGAGAAAAGGTCTTTACGAAGCAGATGAAATGATTTTTTACAACTCTGAAGATAATAAAAGGATAGTTATGAATGGTTCAGTCGTAGGAAAAATTGAAATGGAAAATGAAATAAAATGATATTAAGAACCGAAGGATTATTTAAGAAGTATAATCACAGAATGATTGTAGATGGCGTCAGCATAAGTGTAAGACAGGGTGAAGTTGTAGGTTTGCTTGGTCCTAATGGCGCTGGTAAAACAACAACTTTTTATATGACAGTAGGTCTTGTAAGATCCTATACTGGTAGCGTTTATCTAGACGACAATGAAATCACAAATTGGTCCATGTACCGGAGAGCGAGAGCCGGGATAGGATATCTTTCTCAAGAGTCGTCTATATTTAGAGGACTCAATGTTGAAGATAATCTCGTGGCTATAGCTCAAATGCTTCCTGTTTCAAAGAGCGAGCAACAAAAAAAAGTTGATACTTTGCTTGTAGATTTCGGACTTACAAAATTGCGCGATCAGGCAAGTGTTACTTTATCCGGTGGTGAAAAAAGAAGACTAGAAATTGCAAGAGCTTTGATAACAGATCCTAAGTTTTTACTTTTAGATGAGCCTTTTGTCGGTATTGATCCTATAACAGTTGACGATATACAGAGACTTATTAAGAAGTTGAAAGAAAGGGGGCTTGGTATCCTCATAACAGATCACAACGTTAGAGAAACTCTTGAGGTTATTGACAGAGCATACATGATTTGTGAAGGAAAAATTTTGCTTGAAGGTAGCGCTAAAGAGATGCTCGAAAATCCCAAGGCTAGAAAAGTATATCTTGGAGATAATTTTAAAATGTAATCATTTATTTAAAGGGAGAAGAGCATGCAAATTAATATCACAGCTAGACATTTGAAGCTTACAGATGCGATTGACTCTTACATCCGTAAAAAAATTACAAAGTATGAGAAGCTTTTCAACGGAGACGACGTATGGGCGCACGCGATATTATCTGTCGAAAAAAATAGACAAATAACTGAAGTTGTTTTTCATGTTGGAAAACTTTCGTTTAGAGCAAGAGAACAATCCGATGACCTGTATGCTTCAATAGATGTGACAATAGACAAACTTAAAAAACAACTCAAAAAACAAAAAGAAATTTCAAAAGATAACAGAAAAAATAATTTGGAAGTCTTAAAAGATAAAAAGTGCAATATGAGAGAAGTGTTTTCTTATGATGTTATGGAAGATTCGAGAATGAAAATTTCAGAAATAAGGCGTTTTGATTTAAAACCTGTAACTGTAGAAGAGGCTATTAACGAAATGGATAATCTCGGATATAGAGTATATATGTTTAAAGACGGATCAAACGATAAAATAAGCGTTCTTTACCGTAATGACAGCGGGTCGGTAGTTCTTCTAGAACCCAATGAACTGTAAAATAAAGAGGAGCTATAGATGAAGATTATGGATTTTTTGAGTCGGGACGCAATAGTTGCCGATTTGAAAGCGACAGACAAAAAATCGGCGATTATTGAACTGGTAGATGTTTTGGAAAATACTAAGAAAGTAAAGAAGACGGAGGAGGTCATTAATGTCGTTTTAGAAAGAGAAAAACTTGGTTCTACAGGGATAGGACAGGGTGTTGCAATTCCTCATGGAAAAACAGATGTTCTTCAAGAACAAATGGGAGTTCTCGGTATTTCACGCAAAGGCATAGAGTTTAATTCTCTTGATGGCGAGATTGTGCACATCATTTTTCTTTTAGTTGGACCTGTTGAAGTGACCGGACAACATTTAAAAGCATTATCAAGAATTTCAAGATTGTTTAAGGATAAGTTCTTAAGACAAGCAATAAGAGATGCCGTCACGACGGAAGATGTTGTTAAAATAATACAGCAGGATGAGGCGTATTAATGTCTATTATGGACGTAAACACGCTTCTTAAAGAAAGAAGTGAGGATTTTAAGCTTGAAGTTCTTACGGGGTACGGCGGGCTTGGAAGAAAGATTACGGTTGCCGATATAAACAGACTGGGTCTTGCCCTTGCAGGATTTTTTGATCATTTTCCGTATGAGCGAATACAAGTTATAGGGACAATTGAGCATACGTATTTAAAGCATATAGAGTATGATGATCAGGTAAAAGTGTTGAACAAGGTTTTTTCTCATGAAAAAGCCGTAAGTTGTGTTTTAACGAGAAATCTTGAGCCGACTGATGCAATGATTAAAGTGTTTTCCGATTTGAATATTACTCTACTAAGAACGGAATTAAACTCTTCTTTATTTATAGGTGATTTGGGTTATTATTTAGATGGCAAATTTGCTCCTTCAATTAAGATACACGGCGTTATGACGAATGTTTATGGGCTTGGTGTTTTGCTCGTTGGCAAGTCTGCAATAGGCAAGTCAGAGTGCGCTCTTGAGCTTGTAAAAAGAGGACATAAGCTTGTCTCAGATGATGTGGTTAACATTACAAAACGTTTCGGACGTACTTTAGTAGGAAGTAGTTTAGAACTTACAAAGCATCTCATAGAGGTAAGAGGCATAGGTATAATAGACGTTAAAGAGCTTTTTGGCATAGGCAATATTTCAGATGAGTCTCGTATAGAACTTGTAATAAAACTTGAAGAACGAGATTCTGTAAAACAGTGTGAAAGAGTTGGATTTAATGAATGTTACACAGAGTATTTAAGCGTCAGGATTCCTGAGATTACGATACCTGTGGTTCCAGGTAGAAATCTTGCGATTCTTGTTGAAACTGCAAGTTTAAATCAAAGACTTAAAAATGAAGGACATTTTACTGCAAGAAATTTAGATGGCAGACTACGGGAAGAGCTTAACAAAAAATAATTATGGCTAAATTGTATATAATTTCAGGAATGTCCGGATCAGGCAAAAGTCAAGCTCTTAAAATCTTTGAAGATTTTGGGTTTGTTTGTGTTGATAACATGCCCGTTCAGATGTTTTCTGATTTTATTGATGTTTGTCTTAAAAATCAAGGCAAATATAAAAATGTTGCGATGAGTATTGATGCCCGAGTAGGGGAAGCCCTTACATCTTTCAAAGTATTGCTTACAGTTTTAAGAAAGAAAAAAATAGACTATAAAGTTATTTTTTTCAATGCCTCAGATTCAGTTTTGTTAAGGCGGTATTCAGAAACACGTCGTCGTCATCCTTTGGGAAAATCAGTTTATGATGGGATAAAACTTGAAAGAAAAATAATAGATAGTGTTTTTTCTGTTGCAGACGAAGTTGTAGATACTTCGGTTCTTACAATAGGAGAATTGAAGAAAACAATCTCTATAGTTGCTGGAATTCAACAGTCAGGTAAACAGTATTTAAATATTTCTGTCCTTTCTTTCGGATATAAGTATGGCGTGCCCAATGACGCCGATATCATTTATGATGTGCGCTTTATCACAAATCCAAATTATGTTTACGAATTAAAATTTAAAACCGGCAGAGATAAAGCGGTTAAGCAATATATAGAAAAGCAAAAAGAATTCAGAATTTTTTTTGGTTTATTCTCAAAACTTATAGAAACAACTTTGACTGGGTATATTAAAGAAGGTAAAAGTTATCTTACTATAGCGATAGGATGTACCGGTGGATGTCACAGATCTGTTTTTGTGTCAGAAAAACTGACATCATTTTTGAAGAGTAAAAAATATAGAGTTAAACTTAACCATAGAGATATTTTGCATGGCAGATAATGATTATCTGTTTGTTAAGGAGTCTGTTGTATTGCAATAATAACTATTTTAAAGTCGCTAGATTGTAGTATAATGCTAAGAGATAATTTTCTTTCTCTTTTCCGACATCTTTTTAAATGACTTGACTGGATTTTATCTATAATTTGCTCGTAATTTGGAACAACTGGAAAAGAAATGAAGAGTATGAATTTTGAAAAACTGAAAAGCAAAATAAGGACTTTATTCACACGTAGGAATTTTAATAAAACCAGTAATGAGTTAAAAAAAGAAATTTTTTCGTTAAATAAAGATGAGATTATTCTTCTTATAACAGAAATCGGAACCATATCTGAATGTATTGAAACTGATTCAACAGAAGAAAAATTATATACAAAAGCTTACGATATTTTATTAGCAAAAGCCTTGCAGAATTGGGTCTAAAAGCGCAAGCATTCAAAGAACGATCTGACGTAGTTGATGTTTTTGCTAAAAGCTATTTTCATAATTATACACTAATTGGCGACGCAAAAACGTTTAGGCTAAGCCGAACGGCAAAAAATCAAAAAGATTTCAAAGTGGAATCTATGGCGCATTAGGCGGAGAATAGTGATTATTCTATTTTATGTTGCCCCTATTTCCAGTATCCGCAGAATAAAAGTCAAATATATAAGCAAGCATTAAATGGAAATGTGCTTTTATTTTCGTGAGAATATCTATATTTACTGCTCGATAATGGCATAAAAGAAACTACTAAATTTTCTCTCGCTGACTGCTGGAATCAAAGCAAACATATTTCACAAAATACGTCGATTGCATACAGCGGTACTAGTTTTATGGATAGACAAGATGAGTTCTTAAAACGATTTGTCGGTTTAAACGATTCCAGATTTTCAAAGTATTTCAATTTATTTAAAGCAAAGATAAAATAAAGAGGAAGTGATGAAATTGATTATTGGAAGGAAAAAATCAGCAGAATACAACGTCTGGACAAGGAAAAAGCTATAAAAGAATTATTGAAAATAATGAAGCTAAATAGCAAGATAGAAACTATACAAAAATTTATAGAACGGATACATAAATAAAATGATAGAAGTGAATAAATTATATAATGCCGATAGTATTGAACTAATGAAATCTGTCGATACTGATTCAATAGATTTGATTTTGAGCGATATACCCTATGGAATTTGTTACGATAAATGGGATGTAATACACAACAATAAAAATAATGCGTTATTAGGGAAAAGCGAAGCGCAAATGAAAGCAGGTAGTATATTAAAATGCGAGAAAAGCCTTTAAATGATTGGTCGGAGGATGACAAAAAATACATGCGGAATATTATAGCTGGTGTAACTCTTGGGTAAAAGATTGGCTGAGAGTATTGAAACCGGGAGCATTCTCTTTCGTTTTTGCAGGGCGGAGAATGGCTCATAGATGTATCTGCGCTTTCGAGGATAACGGTTTTATATTCAAAGATATGATAGCTTGGAACAAAGAAAAAGCAGCTCATAAGAGCGCAACGGATAAGTTGCGTTTTTGAGAGAAGGAATGATGGTAAAAATGTTATAAAATAGAACGGCTGGAAAGTTGGAAATCTTAGACCTGTTTCGGAGCACTGCAATTAGGCAGGAGCTTTATTGGAATAGAAAAAGAGCAAGAGTATTACAAAACCGCCTTGAGAAGACTTGAAAAAGAATATGATGTCGCCGAATTTTTGTTTAGTCTTTGATCCTGTGTCAAATCATGTTTAAAAAAGATGCTGAAAATAAAATATTTACTTGAATTTTGGTGATATATATAATCAAATCGCTTTAAGTTGCGCCATCAGTGTCTTTGCGCGGAATGAAATGGCGAAGCAATCCAGCATTAAGATATTCAAATTTAATACCCAGTCAGGTTGCGCCTGCCACCTAGGGAAATTTACTACAATCGGCGCAACTTAAAGCGATTTGATTATAGTAGTCCGAGGTTATGAAGCGAATAAAGCTCGATAATAAGGATTCTTGGTATTTTTGTTTTGTCTAACAAAAGTCCGGAGATGAATTCTAGGAGAATTCAAAAATGATTAAAATTATTGTCACGGCGCATGGCGAATTAGCTCAGGAACTTGTGAATTCCGCAGAACTTATAGCAGGAAAACAATCTAATCTTTATGCTATCAAAAGAGGTGCTAACGATAGTTTGATACAAATGCAAAAGCGCATTGGCATTCTTCTACGGAGCATAAACAATGAGGACGGAACTTTAATACTTACCGATATGATTGGAGGCACGTCGTGTAATGCCTCAGCTCCAATGTGTATATCTTTTAATATGGAAATTCTTTCCGGTGTTAATCTTCCTATGCTATTATCAGCTATATTTGCAAGCAAAAGTGTTGTAAGTGCTGTAGATTTGGCTGATAAAGTTTTGTTTGACGGACAAAAAAGCATAATAAACGTCAAAAAAATGTTGCTTGACTCATCAAAATAAATCCTGGTATTGTGAGGTAAACGATGCCTATAGTTTTGGCAAGAATAGATGATAGACTTGTACATGGACAGATAGTTCAAGGATGGCTCAAGACTATTTCTATCGATACGCTTCTTGTTGTATCAGATTTAGCGTCTTGCGATAAGATGCAGCAAGCGCTTATGGCTATGGCTTTGCCTAGCGTGGTTGAGTTTACAGTGCAAAGTATCAAGGATGCGACGAATACAATTTTAAGCAGGCAGTATGATAATAGGAAAGTAATGTTGTTAACAATTAGTCCTTCAGACATTTTACATATGATAGAAAATGGTGTAAATTTAAAGTCTTTAAACGTTGGCGGAATGCATTTTGTTAATGGAAAAAAACAACTTCTATATAACATATATGTAGATGATAAAGATATAGAAAATCTTTATAAGATATGTATCAAAGGCGTTGACATAGAAGGCAGAATTCTTCCTGGTGACGAAAGATTAAATATTGTACCTTTAATAGAAAAGGAATATTTGGCTATGTGTGAGGCACAAAAGTGAGTAAAGTTAAATTTGTATTTTGTACGCATAATCATCAGCCGGTTGGAAATTTTGATTGTGTTTTTGAAAAAGCCTATCAAGCTGCCTACAGACCATTTATGGATGTTTTGTTAAATCATCCAAAATAAAGTGGAATTTGCGTGTAAGCGGAATATTGTGTGAGTATCTGGAAAAGAACGCGCGGATTATATCAATGATGTAAAGTGACTTATTGAAAAAGGCAATTTAGAAATATTGTCCGGAGGTTATTACAAGCCGTTAATGTCCGCAATCCTAGATAGAGATAAAATAGGTCAGGTGGAGAAGATGAGTTCCTACATAAAAAAGAAGTTTGGTTGTAAAGAGACCAAGGAACTTTGGCTTGCTGAAAGAGTATGAGAATCCAGCATGTCAAAAGTTTTATCCGAGAGTGGAATAGATTACACGGTGTTAGACGATTTTCATTTTGTTGCTACAGGTATGGATACGGAAAAGCTAGACGAATACTACACCACGGAAGAAGAGGTGTACAAGATGAGATATCTGATACCTTAAAACACTTATAGCGGAAAACTAGAGTTCTGATTCTGTTGTGGTTATGGTAGACGTGTGACCAAGCACTTATAGACATGTTTATGAAAATCAATGGCTTGAACTTTTACGATTTTAGAGGAGAATTCTAATATAGTGGGACTGTAAATTTTTCAGAAACTTTAAAAACGAAGAAATCATCCGGCAGAATTTATCTGCTTTGCGTTTCTTATTCCGAAATATCTCAGTGGTCTTTATCCACGGAAGCTCAGCAAACTTTTGAAAATGTTTTAAACAGATATGGTGGCGATATTAAAGTAAAAAGATTTTTGCATGGAGGATTTAAGAAATTCTTTAACAAAATACGAAGAAGCAAATAATATGCATAAAAAGATGATTTACGTAAGCCGTAAAGTAGAAAAATATGTTGATAGTGGCAGTCATCATTTTGAAAAGATATAAAATAGTTTGTATGCAGGTCAGTGTATTTGCACATATTGGCATGGAGTTTTTGGCAGATTATATATATATGCCTCATTTAAGAAATGCGGTATATAATATGCTTTAGAAAACTGAAAATATATGCAATAAGTCGTTGCCTAAAAAAGGCGGCATGAAATATTTTTGATTTTAATTGCGATTCGGTTGAAGAGTATTTGTATGAAAGTAAAACTCAAAGTATTTGTGTGCCCCCAAAAGACGGTGGATCAATTTTTGAATTGGATATTTTTAAAATTCATCATAATCTTCTTGACGTTTTAACCAAGCAGCATAAAGCATGATGATTATCTGTTTAACAATTACTAGGAGAAAGGTGATTTTGCGACTGGATTGTACGATGTAAAATTAGAATATACAAGACAATCTTTCAAAAAAAAGTCTAAGCTTATTCTTCAAAAATACAGCAAGATTAATGGTAGACAGGAGATGATTTTAGAGATTTAAAAAATGTCAATATTTGGAAGAGATGTGCCTATCATTTAAAAATAGAACTTGAAATTAAATTTATTGTAAAGTGTAATATAGAGTCCGGAGAAGTGAAAAAGGTTTTTTGAAAACGGTTGCAAATTTTAAAAATCATGGATAAGTTATGACAGAAAATATCATTTTTATTGCATTTATTGGGGCGTTATGTAGTTCAGATATAACTGCTTTTGGACAGTTCATGATTTGTCGTCCAATATTTTGCGCTCCAGTTATAGGTTTTTTAATGGGAGATATCAGCACTGGGCTTTGGATTGGTATGATTGTTGAAATGTTATGGATAAATGCCATTCCTTTAGGTGCATCCGTTCCTATTGATGTATCCCTTATAAGTGTTTTATCAACATTTTGGGTTTGTAGATATTTTTTAGGTTTTCAGGGAGAGGTGATACTGGGTATTATTTTGGCTGTACCGTTTGCGTATTTGTATAGAGAAATAGATATTTTCGGAAGAAATTTTAATACTAAAATAATGCATTGGATAGAAAAAGGTATTGAGAGCGGAAAATATTGGCGAATAGATGCCGGTGTAATTACCGGTTTGTTTCTTTTTGTTTTAAGGGCTTTTTTGTTTTGCATATTTGCAATGATCGTCGGAGGTTGGATATATTCTAGTATTTATCCACAACTTCCTAAATTTGTTCTCTTTGGTTTTAAAAAGGCATGGTATTTGATGCCGATAGCCGGTTTTGGTATGGTGATATATAATTTTAAAAGTGTAAAAATTCCATTTTGGAGGAATTCGCGTTATGATTAAAATATATTCTAGAATGTTTGTAAGGAGTTTTTTCATACAAACAGTATGGAATTATGAGCGAATGCAAAACATGGGATTTGTGTTTATATTAAAACCTTTTTTAGATAAGGTTTATTTAAACGAAAATAAAAAGAAGGAAGCTCTTTTAAGACATATAGGTCATTTTAATACGCATCCCTACATGTCGGGCGTAGTAGTTGCAATTGTTGCAAATTTGGAAAAGAAAATAGCTGAAGATAATGTTACCGATGCAAAATTGCCTGATGTTAACAACATAAAAGACACTATGGCGGGTCCGTTGGCGGCACTGGGAGATTTATTTTTTTTTGGAACATTAAGACCTGCAATTTCATTTATAAGTATTTTTATGTTGATATTTTTTGTCAAAGTGTTAGACGATCGTTTTGTTGGTTATGGCATTTTGATTCCTTTTATTTTTATTGTTCTTTATAATGTTGTTCATATTGCTGCTAGATATTGGATTATGTTTCTAGGCTTTAAATTTGGCAAGGAAAGTATATTCGTTTTATCAAGTTTTAAGTTTTTATTGACGTTGACACGTTACAGCGGTCTTATAATTGCAATAGCTGCGTTAGTTTTGTATTTCAGCACTTTTGGTTTTGGGCTTAATGGAATGTTTCCCGATTCCAATGCGCAGGATGCTATTGTGTATGGAATCGTACTAGTATGCTCAGTACTTGTGGCAAGCAGGTTTGGGGGAATTTTTTTATTTTACACTATAATATTGGCATGTATGCTGATGTCATATTTAGGTATATAAAAATGAAAGAGAAAATTATTGTCGTTTCAAATAAAATGGGATTACATGCAAGACCTTCTGCTATGATTGTGCAGATTGCAAGTAAATATAAATCTACAGTTAAGATTTATAAAGATGATTTTGAGGTTGACGCAAAAAGCATTATGGGTGTTATGACGTTAGCTGCGACCCACGGAAGCGAACTGAAATTTATTGCTGATGGTCCGGATGAAAATGAAGTTATAAATGCGGTAGAAAGTTTGTTTAGTTCTAATTTTAGTGAATAGGAGCAAAAATGTCTAACAGAAAAAACGTAATTTTCAAGGGTGTTGCAGCATCTCCGGGAATTGCCATCGGTAGAGTTTTTCTTCTTGAAGATGATGAATTTTGCCTTACTCACAAAGAAATTCCTGAAAATGCAAGAGATGCCGAAAAGAAACGTTTAGATGATGCTATTGAGAAAACAAGAGCTGACCTTAAAATAATTTACGGAAAAATTCACGATATTCTTGGGGAAAGTTATTCTCATATAGTGAACGTTCATATTATGATTTTAGATGATCCCTCCTTGAGACGAGACGCATATAAACTTATAAAGGACGGTGTTAACGCAGAGTATGCCGTTTTTAAAGTCTTAGATAAAATTGTTCGTTCTTTTGAAGCTATAAAAGATGATTATTTTAAAGAGAGAAAAGTTGATATTCAAGATGTTGGAAAGAAAATTCTAGGCAATCTTTTAGGCAAACAAAGAAAAAATCTCGCAAATCTAGAAGAAGATGCAATAGTTGTATCGCACAATTTGACTCCTGCCGACACTGTTGCCTTAAGAGAAAAACTAGTTAAAGGATTTGTTACTGATATCGGTGGAAAAACTTCGCATACGGCAGTTGTGGCACAAGGTCTTGCAATTCCGGCAGTTGTAGGTTTAAAAGCAGTATCTTCTCAGGTAAGGACAGGCGATATTATAATTTTAGACGGCACTAAAGGCGAGATTATCTTAAATCCAACTCTTGGAATAGTGGAAAAATATAAGAAAGAGTACGATGAACTGTCGGCAAAAAGAAAGGAATTAACAAAATTAAAAGATTTATCTGCTGAAACAACCGATAATCATAAGGTTTCAATTTTTGCAAACATTGACAACTCAGACGAAGTAGCAATTATATTAGAGAATGGGGCTACTGGTATAGGTCTTTACAGAACCGAATTTATGTATTTCAATCGCGATTCTATGCCTTCGGAGCAAGAACATTTTGAAAAATATTCTAAAGTAGTCAAAGAAATGTCTGCGTATCCAACTATTATAAGGACTGTTGATTTGGGCGGCGATAAACTTGCAAAAATGGGACTTTTAAATATCGAACAGGAGGATAATCCATTTTTAGGTTTAAGGGCTATAAGATTATGTCTTAGGTATCCTAAAATTTTTGTAGATCAACTACGCGGTATTTTAAAAGCGTCCGCGCATGGAAAAATTAGATTGATGTATCCTATGATATCTGGAATTGACGAGCTTCGCGAAGCTAATGAAATTCTTGAGAGAGTAAAAGTCGATTTGAGAAAAGAAAATGTTAAGTTTGATGAAGAAATGGAAATTGGCGTAATGATAGAAGTACCGTCTGCCGCCATGATAATTGATATAATTGCCAAAGAAGTAGATTTTGTTTCGATAGGTACAAATGATTTAATACAATACGCCCTCGCCGTTGATAGGATAAATGAAAATGTGGCTAATCTTTATGATCCTCTGCACCCTGCTATTTTAAGATTTGTTAAGCAGATTGTAAATGGATGTCATGAAGCTGGGATAAATGTAGGTATGTGCGGAGAAATGGCGGGCGATTCTTATTATACTCCAATACTTTTGGGGTTGGGGCTTGACGAGTTTAGCGTGTCGCCTGCCAAGATTCCGATAATCAAGAGAGTTATCAGAAGCGTATCTTTAGCAAATGTTCAAAAAACTGCTGACGAAATTTTAAAATGCGAAGATAAAGAGTCAATTGTAAAAATTCTTAATGCCATTAATGTTGTTGCCAATTAAGTGACAATCTTGTTGATATTTTGTGGCAACTATGAACGGATTCGCGATGAATGTATAAAAAAATTAATATTATGTTTAATCTTTATGGTATCGCTATTGCTTCATCAGCCAGTCTCTTATTTTGCACAAGAAAGAATTTGATCTTGCTAATCTACTAAATAGTATAAAAAAATGTGAAATATCCATTAATTGGGAAGAATTGCAAGCTATTCAACTTGAAAACATAAAAAAAGGTAATAATCATATCGGTGTATCTGATTTAGCAATAGCACAAACCCGCACACAAAATAAGTGTAACTCGGTTACCCCGTGGCAAACATTTCAAAGTGATGGCTAAATATTTAGCTTTAGAAATTTATAGTAATATGTCATAATACGCGAATGCGTCAAAAACACGGACAAAATTTTTTAACTGATAATAATGTTGCCAATAATATTATTAAAGCTTCTAATTTAGAGAAACGTGATACTGTTCTAGAAATTGGTCCCGGGAAGGGCATTTTAACAAAAATTATACAGCCCCAAGTGCATCATCTCACAGCTATTGAAATAGATGCCAATCTATTTTTACAGTTAAATCATTATTTTACTTTTCACAATGCAGAAAATATCACTCTCATAAATGAAGATTTTCTTAAATACAATATGAAAGCTCTGATAGAACCACTTGAGAATAATGCCTCAGAAAAAGAAAAAACAACTTTTAAGATAATTTCTAATCTACCTTATAACATGGGAACAGCAATAATTCAAAAAATACTGCCTTTAAAAACTTGGAGTACAGCCGTTTTTATGCTGCAAAAGGAAGTTATCGAACGTCTCGCGTCAAAACCAGGCAGTAAAGATTATGGTTATATTTCGATATTTACATCATATTATGCCGATTGCGCTGTTTTGTTTGATGTTTCGCCAAAATGTTTTAATCCCTCTCCAAAAGTTGTTTCTTCTGTTATCAAACTTACAAACAGGCTACCTGACGTACCTGCCCCTATGTTTTTTGATTTTGTAAAGTATGCTTTTAATATGCGCAGAAAAACTATTTTAAACTGCATCAGTTCCTTTAAAGATTTGGGGAAAAGTAATGCTACTCTAATTACGGATAACTTGCAATTGGACCCGTTTTTAAGACCTGATAAACTCTCAATTTCAGATTTTTTAAGTTTGACAAAAGAATTAAAAAAACATACAATTCGCCGTGTGGAGGGGTAGTTTTGTTTATTTTTTATGATTGTCAATTACATTATCCGTGGCTGTGGATAACTTGAGGATAATATGGGCACTTCTGTTTCTGATTTGTGGCAAAAGGTTGTGGATAACCTTAAAATGTCCGTTACTCCCGAAACTTTTGATTTGTGGATTTCTCCTATAAGACCCCTAACTTTTGAAAACAATGTTTTTACTCTAAGCATTCCTAATATTTATTTTTCGCAGTGGATAACAAACAATCAGCAAAAGAATATCGAACGTACATTATCTGATGCCTGTGGGATACAGGTCGTTTTAGATTTCAAACCCCAACAAGATTTGTCACAAATAATAAAAAAAGTTGAAGGCATCCCTGAACACATAGACATACCTTTACAAACAATTCAGAGAGATCAAGTAAATCTTAAATATATATTTTCTGGGTTTGTCGTAGGCGCTTCCAACAGGTTTGCTCACGGTTGCGCCGAAGCTGTGGCAAAAAGTCCCGGAAAGCAATTTAACCCTCTATTTATATACAGTGGCGTTGGTCTTGGAAAAACACACTTGATGCATGCTATAGGCAACTATGTAAAGCAAACCTATCCAAATTTAAAAGTTTTATACGTTACCTGCGAAAAATTTGTTACTGAATTTATAGAATCTATTCGCTTTGATAAAGTGCCGTTTTTTAAAAGCAAATATAGAAGCGTCGATTGCTTGTTAATTGATGATATACAATTTTTAGTTGGCAAAGAAAGTTCTCAGGAAGAATTTTTCCACATGTTTAATAATCTTTTTAATGCAAAAAAACAACTTGTTATTTCTTCCGACAGACCGCCAAAAGAACTTGAAGGTGTTGAAGAAAGACTTATTTCAAGATTTGAATGGGGCATTATTGCAGATATTCAACCACCCGATCTAGAAACAAGAATCGCGATTTTACGTAAAAAAGCCGAAGAAGAAAAAATATATGTCCCTGATGATGTAATTCTGCACATAGCAACTCACATTAAGTTGAACATCAGACAACTTGAAGGTTCTCTTTTAAGAATCACCGCCTTTTCTTTATTTACAGGTACACCATTAACTGTAGATTCTGTACAGAAAATGCTTAAAGACATCATTAAAACTGACGAATCTGCACGTATAACTATAGAATCTATACAAAGAACTATAGCTGATGATTTTGATATTGACTTTAAAGATATGAAATCCAAAAGAAGAACCGACGCTATTGCATTCCCAAGGCAAATTGCAATGTATTTGGCTAGAACGCTTACCGACGAATTTTCCACAAACGCCATAGGAGACGCTTTTGGCGGCAGAGATCACTCAACTGTTATGCACGCTTGTAATAAAATCAAAGAAAAGATGAATTCAGACCCTTATTTTAACGCGAAAATTAATCAAATTATCAAAAAAATCCACAACGCGGAATAAAAAGGAAAGTTATAATAAGCGGTTGTTTATATTTTGGCTTTGAGACTCGTTGCCTTGTTGTCTTGTCGCCTTATAGCGCGAAATTAGGATTCATAGTCAATTAACTCTATGGAGCTAGTTGACTATCCTATTTTAGTTGTTTGAAGCGAAATCATCTATAAATCTTATAAGATTTCTCGCAAGTTCTAAAATTGCCTAAAAAAATATGAAGCGAATGCGCTCAGCAACAAGAATTTTTGGTACTTTTGTTTCGTCTGACAAAAGTATGAGAGAGTCTGTGCATATCCTTTAAAAAATTTGTATAATGCAACTGCCGAAGAACAATATGGATAACTTCTCTACTTTACTCTCATATTTATCACTGATCGTGTTTTTAAAATTTTACTTGATAAATGTACTCTTTTGAGGTTGTCAAAAACTTATCAACAATATACAAAGTATTATTATTACTATAAAGGGTTTTTAATAAAACTAGGAGGTAGCAAATGAAAGTAGTTTGTGAAAAAGAAGAGCTAATAAGAGGAATTCAAATAATATTCCCTGTAACATCGTCAAGAAGCACGCTTCCAGTATTATCCAACTTTTTATTTGAAACAAGTGGAGATAAAATAAAGCTTTCTTCAACAGACTTGGAAATTGCTGTACAATGTTATATTAAAGGCGAAATTGTAGAAGATGGAGGAATTACAATACCTGCAAAAAGATTTGCAGACATTGTCAAAGAATTACCATCGGATGAAGAAATAGAAATTAAATCCAGTGAAACAAACCAAATTAACATTACAGCAGGTAAATCTAAGTTTAATCTTATGGGAATCTCACAAACAGAATATCCAATAATACCAGAATTCCCCAAAGACAGTAATTTTACTATTAAAACAGAAATTTTTGCTTCAATGCTTAAAAAGACCATATTTGCTGTATCTAAAGACGCTCAGAGATACGTTTTAAATGGTGTATACTTCATTATAGAAGACAGCAAACTTAAAATGGTAGCTACTGATGGCAGGAGGCTTGCTTACGTTTACACAAGCAAAATAAAAACAGACATTAAGGGAAAGGCTATAGTTCCTACTAAAGCTATAACAGATATATTGAGATTATTATCTTCAGATGTAAAAGCAGAAACTGTGCAAGTAGGAATTACCGGAAATCAGATAGCTATAGGGATCGAAGAGATAACATTCATGTCCACACTAATTGAGGGAATTTTCCCTAATTATGAGCAAGTTATACCAAAGACATCTGAATCCAAGGTAAAACTAAATGTAAAAGACACATTAGCAGCTGTAAAACAGATGGCTATTTTAACAGCGGATAAGACTTCATCGGACAGATCTGCGTCTGTAAAATTTTATTTTGGTTCGAACCTTTTGAAAGTTTCCGCTTCAACGGCTGGACTGGGGTCTGGGGAAGTAGAACTAGATGTAAATTATAAGGGTGAAGTTACAGAAATTAACTTCAATCCTAATTTTGTAAAAGAGGTTTTACAAAACATTAATGAAGATTTTGCAATATTTGAATTTAAAAATTCTTTAAACCCTGCAACAATTATACCTGAAACAGATAAAAATTATCTTTGTGTTGTAATGCCTATGAGGACTTAATATGGTTTGGACCCAAGCTGCAGAAATAATCAATTTGTTAAGAAAACAGCTTGGACTGGAAGAAGAGTTTTTTACTGTAGAAAAAGTTTGGCAAAAAGAAGTAGGCATAGATGGTATTGAGATAACCGGTTATAAAAATGGCGTTATTTTTACAAAAACGCAAAGTTCTGTTGCAAGTTGCGAGCTTACTTTGCGCAAAAAAGAGATAATGAAGAAAATAAATCAATACATTGGAAGTTCAAAAATAAAAGATATAAAAATAAAAACAGGATAGTATTTTCATCTTCAAAATCAAAATTAAATAGAAAGAGGAGCTTTCATGGCAAAAGAAGAAGTTGAGAACGAAGGTTCTAAAAACAACAGTTACGATGCATCTAATATTCAAATTTTAGAAGGATTAGAAGCAGTACGCAAAAGACCCGCGATGTATATTGGTTCTACAGGAAATCAGGGACTTCATCATTTAGTTTATGAAGTTGTAGATAATTCCATAGACGAGGTTCTTGCTGGATTTTGCAAAAATATCGATGTTACTATCCACGCTGATAATTCTGTAACTGTGGTGGACGATGGACGAGGTATTCCAGTTGACCCTCATCCGGACCCAAAGTTTGAAGGCGCATCGGCTTTGGAAATAGTGCTTACTAAGTTGCACGCCGGCGGTAAATTCGATAAAAATTCTTATAAAGTTTCAGGTGGTCTTCATGGCGTTGGTGTATCGTGTGTAAATGCGTTGAGCGATGTTTTTGAAGTTGAAGTATACCGCGATGGAAAAGCTTACAAACAGAATTATTCTCGTGGCAAACCCTTAGTGCCCGTAAAAGAGATAAGCGCTACGGATCAGAGAGGAACCAAGGTAACATTTCATCCTGACGCTGAGATTTTTACAGAAACAACGTATTCTTTTGATACCCTTACAAACAGGTTAAGAGAGCTTGCGTTTTTAAACGCAGGCACACATATAAGAATTTCTGACGAGAGAGAGGATAAAGAGCATATTTTTGACTACGACGGTGGGATAAAAACTTTTGTACAGTATTTAAATACAAATAAGAACGTTATAAATAAAGATCCTATTTATTTTTCAAAAGACAAAGACGGCGTAAGCGTAGAAGTTGCTATGCAGTATAACGATTCCTACAATGAGCAAATTTTTACGTTTGTAAATAATATTAATACCATAGAAGGCGGAACGCATTTATCAGGATTTCGTTCTGCTTTGACAAGATCTGTGAATGAGTATATCAAGAAAAATGATGTTTCAAAAGTTAAAGATTTAAAACTCTCCGGAGAAGATGTTCGCGAGGGACTGACTGCTGTCATTTCAATAAAAGCGCCAAATCCGCAGTTTGAAGGGCAAACTAAAACAAAACTTGGCAATTCTGAAGTTGAAGGAATAACACAGTCTATAGTTGGAGATGCTCTTACAATTTTTTTGGAAGAAAATCCCGGTATTGCAAATTCAATATTGGATAAAGCGATTAACGCCGCTGAAGCCAGAGAAGCCGCGAGAAAAGCAAGAGAACTTACAAGAAGAAAAGGCGCTTTGGATTCTGCGTCACTTCCAGGAAAACTTGCAGATTGCTCTGAAAGAGATCCTCAAAAAACAGAATTGTTTATTGTAGAGGGAGATTCTGCAGGAGGTTCTGCAAAACAGGGCAGAGACAGATCTTTTCAAGCTATCTTACCATTAAGAGGTAAAATTTTAAACGTTGAAAGATCTCGTCTTACAAAAATGCTTGCAAACAATGAAATAAGAACTTTAATCACGGCGATAGGCGCGGGTATAGGCAGGGACGAGCAGGATTTTAATATTGATAAAGCTCGTTATCATAAAATTATTATTATGACTGATGCTGATGTTGACGGCGCACATATAAGAACATTGCTGTTGACATTTTTTTACAGGCATATGCCTCAGCTCATAGAAAGAGGATATGTTTACATAGCGCAACCACCTCTTTATAAAGTGAAAAAAAATAAGAGAGAGATGTATTTAGATACGGAAGAGGCATTGGATAAATTTTTATTTTCAGCTGCTCTTGACGGATTGTCGATGTCTCTTATGCAAGAAGATAAAGCAATAAAAGAAATTGACGATAAAACTTTAAGAAAAGTAGTTACAAATATAAGCGAACTAGACGCTCTCTTAAAGAAGTTGCAGAAAAAAGGTGTTGCTTGGAAGGAATATCTCAAGTTTAAAGATGCCGGAAAACTTCCTCTTTACAGAGCCGTAAAAGATGGGAACGTTCAATATATTTATTCTGACAAAGAATGGAAAGAGTTTAAAGAAGAACTTATTGCAAAACGCAGAGAGATGCTTACTTCGCAAGGCGAACTTGCCGAAATCACAGAAAATCTACAGCTTGGTGACGTAATTCCTGAATATAAAGATTTATGGGAACTTCCTCGTATGGATAAACTCGCAAAGCAACTTGAAGAAGAAGGATTGCATTTAGGGCATTACGGCGAAACTCACACAAAGCCTGTGTATAGACTTCAAGATGTGGAAAAAAGAGAGCAAGGCGATATTCACGAACTGTATTCTACAACGGAATTAATTGAAACAATAAGAGAGCTTGGCAATAAAGGAGCTACGGTTCAGAGATACAAAGGTCTTGGAGAAATGAATCCTGATCAGCTCTGGGAAACTACAATGGAAGTAAGCAATAGAAAACTTTTACAGATAAAACTTGAAGATGCAATAGAGACAGACAGAATATTTACAACTTTAATGGGCGATCAAGTTGAGCCAAGAAGAGTGTTTATACAGACGCATGCTTTAGACGTAAAAAACTTGGACATATAAAGAGGAGCGACTTTTCGCCCTGCCTGAGGAGTCGAAGTTTTCAATTTTGCTATTTAGAGAGATGCTTACCATCTCGTGCCCGTTTCGTCGGTGGAAAAAACGCGGAGTGTTTACACCCAAACCGATGGGACATAGTGTACGTTTGCAGTCAATTAGAAGATTGCAGGAGACTGTTAGGAGAACGAAATGAATATTTTTAAATTGTCATTAATATGCATGTTGTTCTTTGGACTAGGCTTAACTGCTTGTGCTGATTCAAAGGCTAAAGAAAAAGTTGAAGAAGAGGAGCGTTTAGCAAACGGATACATTTCTCTTGATATTCCTAAAAATGCTGGAGTTGATAGTGGCGATCCTCTAGGGTTATTCTCTCAAAAAATATATTATAAACCACTTACAACAAAAAAGTTTAACTCTAATGATGTTGAAAATATTGAATTATATGTATCTCATTTACCATCAAAACCATATATGGAAATTGCTCTTATCAAGGCAAAAAATCAAAGAGAGTTAATCGAAATAGTCGCTATAATTGGAGCAGACGCAGTTATAACTGAAGCCGCAATGGAAGACAATCCTTCCTTAAGATACTATGAATCCAACGAAGGGATTGCAATTAAATTTTTATCCGCAAAAAACAATACTTTTACAGAAAAAGTAATCCATACAAAAAGTATAGTAGAGATTGTTAAAAATACAGTTGAGAATATCAAGGATATCGAGGATATTAAGTATATTAAATTTAGCGTTAAAGACATTGAAAGGACAGTCGGATGTATTGAATGTATGATGTTTCTCTGTCTAATTCTAATAGTTATATGCGCATATTTTTGTATTAGAACATATAAAAATTCAGAAAAAATGTATGGCAAAGATAATAGTAACAATAAACAATCCAAATTTTAATTTAGGCGAATTCTATCAGATTAGAAAATAAATTATAAAAAGGATAATATATGCCTGAGATAAGCAGATTTTTTGGAATTGTTGTTGCTATATTTTTGAGACACAGCGAACATTGCCCGCCACATTTTCACGCAAGATATAACAAACATTCCGTTGAAGTGAATATTGATACTCTTGAGGTAGTAGCAGGGGAATTTCCACCTAGAGCTTTGAATCGTCTTAAAAAGTGGGCAAAACAACATCAACCTGAATTAAGAGAAATATGGGAAACACAAAAATTTAAAAGGATTG
Source organism: Candidatus Endomicrobiellum pyrsonymphae (assembly GCF_020328025.1). Taxonomy (NCBI): domain Bacteria; kingdom Pseudomonadati; phylum Elusimicrobiota; class Endomicrobiia; order Endomicrobiales; family Endomicrobiaceae; genus Candidatus Endomicrobiellum; species Candidatus Endomicrobiellum pyrsonymphae. The sequence continues at coordinate 43,229 of NZ_JAIXMZ010000001.1, forward strand.
AACCGTTGAAATAGGAGGGATTATGAGTAATGTTCCTAGACTGATTAAAGTAGAGCCTAAGAAAAATATGACATTAATTGTAAAGTTTGAAAATGGCGACAAAAAATTAATGGATATCAAACCATATTTAAAATTTTTTGATGTTTTTAACGAACTAAAAGATGAGAAGGTGTTCAACAAAGTTAAAGTAGTTTACGGAGGATTTGGAATAGCATGGAATAAACGAATCGACCTAGATCGTTACGACCTTTGGGAGTATGGTAAAACAGTGAAGTAAAAGAGGAAGCATGACATTTGTATATGAACGAGGAACATAAAATGACGAAACAATCCAGCATAGTTGTTGTCTTGATTGCCACGACTTGCAAACGTCGCAAGTCTCGCAACGACGACAAAAACTGAACAATGCCGTCTTTGCGAGGAATTGTTCCTTAAAAAACAAGTATGATTAAGTGTATAAGGGTGTTGGAAGATTGAACGTGGGGAGGGGGCAAAGCCCGTAGTTATCAGGATCTCCAACACCACAAGGTAAAAGCTTGATGAGGTTGCAAATGCGCAAACTTTAGTTTGCAGCATGGGAACAATTGAAAGCAAGAAGCTAATATCAATTAAAAGGATGCACAAAATGCCAAAAACCTTATACACTGAATTTGTAGGCATCCGATGTATCAAAAAACAATCAGTACTACGCAGTAACTAATGACAAAGAAAGCATTCGTTCTTTATTTAGCAAGTGAACAACAATTGGTCTTAATGGACTTAACAGGCGATATGAAGCCGAAGTTGTCAAAGGGTTCACGATTACAATGCCCATAGAGCGCAAGGTCGTAAAGTAAAACAGTAAGATTGCACGAGCAAGGCAAAACGAACAGTTAAAAGAGCTTATAAGTCGTCGTGAATATCTCATAAAAGGAATGCTTCAAAAAGAGCGCAATCGTGAAGGATATTTTGACGATAAAGGAGACAAAGGTTCCACAAGAGTAATCATTGAAGCATTACAGAAGCGATAAGCTCTGTGAAATCAGTAGGCGAAAAACTACTGTCATAAGCAATATTGCCTTGATAAAGCTTATATGCTCATTTAATTGTATCTTTTTTCAAGGACTTCTTTCATCACTTTTTTCAGTGGGTTGATGCAAGGATGGCAGGCAAAGTCTGTCAAGGTATTGGGTTCAGGTGCCGTGGATCACACCTCATCATAAAACACCTTGTATACATTTATCGGTGGTGGCAATAACAATTATAAATTTACTTGTACTTTACGGAACTTCAACGCCGCCAAATATTTTATCAATTATATCGTCCGATGTAAGAGAATCGACTTCCGACGCATAAGTAATTAAAATTCTATGTCTTAAAACATCATGCCCGATTGTTTTTATATCCTCGGGAATAACATAACCTCTTCCCTGCAAAAAAGCATACGCCTTTGCCGCAAGGGTTAAATTGATTGTTGCTCTTGGAGAAGCGCCGTAAGCAATAAGATTTTTTAATTCTTTAAGATTGTATTTTTCAGGACTTCTAGAAGCAAACACAATATCAACTATGTAGTTTTTCACTTTGTCATCGACATAAATCTGTCCAATTAAATCTTTCGCTCTCTGCACATCGTCTAAAGTAACTACAGAATTTATCTTTGGCGACGATTGTGTCATTCTTTCAAGAATAATTTTTTCATCTTCTTTGCTCGGATAAGAAACTTTAAGTTTAAGCATAAATCTGTCAACCTGAGCTTCAGGGAGAGGGTATGTACCTTCTTGCTCTATAGGATTTTGCGTGGCCATAACCAAAAATGGATCAGGAAGCTCGTATGTAGCGTCACCTATTGTAACCTGTTTTTCCTGCATGGCTTCAAGCAATGCGCTCTGCACCTTTGCCGGTGCACGGTTAATTTCATCGGCTAAAACTATATTTGTAAAAACAGGTCCTTTTTTCACGGAAAAACTACCACTTTGAGGATTATACATTAAAATACCCACGACATCCGCAGGCAACAAGTCAGGAGTAAACTGTATTCTTTTATAATCGGCTTTAATTGCAGATGCCAAACTCTTAACCGCAAGAGTTTTTGCAAGCCCCGGAAGACCTTCAAGCAAAATATGTCCCCCTGAGAAAAGCCCTATAAGCATTCTTTCTAAAACATACTTTTGCCCAACAAGAATATTTGAAATCTCGCTTAAAAGCCTTGAAACAAAAACACTTTCCCGTACAATTTTTTTGTTCAATGTATCAATATCAACCACCATTTCAAACCCCCATAATTATTTAAGAAAATAGTGTTCTAACTGCATTATATTTATACAACAAGAACATTGCGCGTGTCAACATATTTTTCTATACTTTTGTCAGACAAAACAAAAGTAGCAAAATTCTTGCCGCTGAGCATATTTCCTTCGCATTTTTTAGGCAATTTTAGAACTTGCGAAAAATCTTAGCAACGCAACACATTTTTATAGAACTAATTGATTACAAATCCTAAAAAATATTTTGCTCATAATCTCACGATCTAAGACGGCATAACCGCGACTACAAACTACCAATATTCAAGTCAGGCAGGTATTTTTATTTTTTGATTACTTTTTAAATGATTTGACACGTAGATTTATCATAAAAATACGTTTATTTTTCAAAAGTGAACACAACATTGCCAATTCTTACAGTATCGCCTGGATTTGCGCCCATTTTTTCAAGTTCGATTTCTAAACCCATTTTTTTGAGGATATTTTGATAACGTCTTAAGGCTTCGTCCTCGCCAAATTTTGTCATTTCTGTTAACGTTTTCACTTTTGCGCCTGTAACTACAAATACGTCGTCTTCATCAACTGCAACTTTAAATTCCGGTTCGTAAATATATTTCTTTATGGGTACGGTTTCTATTTCTTCTTCAGGATTAAAGGCAATTGGTTTTTCAAGCATTTTTGCCGTCTCCTTAAGCAGTGCTTCAATGCCATTTCCGGTTGCTGCAGAAATCTCGAACAATTTTTTATTTTTTAAATGTTTCTTAAAATTTTTTACATGCTGCTTAGATTCCGGTAAATCAACTTTATTTAAAACCGTTATTATATGCTTTTTAGCGAGATATTCTGAATATTTTTTTAATTCGTTATTTACAATTTTATAGTTCTCATAAGGATCTTTACCATCAAAACCGCTTACGTCTATTAAGTGGATAAGGACTTTTGTACGTTTGATATGTCTTAAAAACTCAAAGCCAAGACCTTTGCCCTGATGAGCACCTTTAATTATCCCCGGTACGTCGGCAGCCACGAAATGCTTACCTTTATAATCAACAACGCCTAAATTAGGTGTTAATGTTGTAAAAGGATAATCTGCAATTTTAGGTCTTGCGGCTGAAACTTGCGACAAAAGAGTTGATTTTCCGGCATTTGGCAACCCTACAAAACCAACGTCTGCTATCAAACGAAGTTCAAGATTAACTTCAGCAGTTTCGCCCGGTTCGCCTTTTTCGGCTACTCTGGGAGCGGTACGTCTTCCTGTTTTAAAAGAAGCATTCCCCCTACCTCCTCTGCCACCTTTCACAATTAGAACCCTTTCCCCTGCAGTTTTTAAGTCTGTAAAAAGCTCTCCCTTTTTAAAGACTAGAGTTCCCAGCGGTATTTTGATTATCAAGTCTTTGCCGTATCTGCCGAATTTATCGCTTGGCAATCCTTTATCACCGTCTTCGGCATTGAATTTCGGTTTGTAAGATATATCAAGTAGCGTTGTTTTGTGAGGATCTCCCTCAAAATAGATATTGCCACCCTTGCCACCATTACCACCATTTGGTCCGCCGTAAGGAACGTACTTTTCCCTTCTAAAAGAAATACAGCCGTCGCCACCGCGACCGGCTGTAAGAAAAACGTTAACTTTGTCTATAAACATTTTTATTTGGTCCCACATCTCTATCTTACGCCAGTACATCACCACGCGAAAGCAACCCTTCAATCCATCCAATCACTAGCCTCTCGACATCTTCATCGTCACTCCGCAATACTCCGTCAATGCCGTTGACATTGTCACCCATTTTTAAAAATGGGAATGGTCGCGTAAAACTTATTGCTCAATATTGACATAACACCTATCGCCGGATTTTCTAATGAATTTCACTGTGCCTGCAACTTTTGCAAAAATAGTATTATCTTTGCCCATTCCTACGTTTACTCCGGGATGATACTTAGTCCCTCTTTGACGCACTATTATGGCGCCCGCGAGGGCTTTTTGATCTCCATATATTTTTACACCTAGTCTCTGACCGTGCGAATCGCGTCCATTGGTTGACGAACCCTGAGCTTTAACATGTGCCATTTTACTCTCTCTCAATAAATTTACTTAAGCGTTAATCTTTGTAATTTCCAACTCTGTTACATATTGACGATGTCCCTGCATCTTCTTGTATCCTTTTTTTGGTTTTCTTTTAAATACCAAAACTTTAGGAGCTCTTTTTTGCGCAATAACTTTTGCTACTACGCTAGCGCCTTCTACCACAGGCTTCCCAATAGTTGTACTGTCGCCATCTGTAAGCAAGAGAACTTCGCTAAGAACAACCTCTTGACCAACTTCTACCTCATTAAGTTTTTCTACTACTAGACTTATGCCTTCTTCTACCATGTACTGCTTTCCGCCTGTTTTAATAATCGCATACATTTGACATACTCCTCTATAACTTGTATAGTCTACAAGAATTAAAGCTGTATGTCAAACGAAGTCTCGTACTTTTGTCGGACAAAATAAAATTACCGAAAATTCTTGTCGCTGAGCTTCATTCGCTTCACATTTTTTAGGCAATTTTAGAACTTGCGAAAAATCTTAATAAGATTTATAGGTGATTTCGCTTCGAACACCTAAAGTTGTTTATCCTAAAAAATACTCCACTCATAATCTCGCGCTCTAAGGCGACGCAACAACCGCAAACTAAAGACTCAAATTGAGTAAATGTTTTATTGTTTTTCGGTGTTTTTAAGTGATTTTACGACCAATACACGGAGGGTTTCATGCACATTTCAAAAAGAGTACAGTCTATCAAACCATCCTCAACGCTTGCAATTGACGCAAAAGCTAAAGCGCTAAAACAACAAGGGATTGCCGTCATTAATTTTGGCGCTGGAGAGCCAGATTTCGACACGCCTAAAAATATAAAAGATGCGGCAATTGATGCAATCAATTCCGGCTTTACAAAGTATTGCCCTGTAGCAGGAACTCTTGAAATAAAAAATGCAATTATAAACAAACTTAAAAGGGATAATAATCTCACATACGTACCTGAAGAAATTATAGTTTCGTGCGGCGCTAAACATTCTCTTTACAATATTTTTCAAGCTACAATAGATGATGGGGATGAAGTTATAATTCCAGCTCCTTACTGGGTTTCTTACCCCGACATGGTTGTTCTTGCAGGAGGCAAACCTGTAATAATCAAAACAAGCGATAAAACAAATTTTAAAATAACACCAGAAAATGTTGAAAAAGTTATAACATCAAAAACAAAAGCCATTATAATCAATTCTCCATCCAATCCTACCGGATGCACGTATTCAGCGCGAGAGCTTAAGACAATTGCGCAGATATGCGGGAAAAATAATATTTTTATAATTTCAGACGAAATATACGAAAAACTTGTATATGATAATTTTAAGTTTACATCTATCGCAGAAACTACCCCTGAAACTAAAGATATTACCATTGTAGTAAATGGCGTTTCTAAGGCATACGCAATGACAGGCTGGAGAATAGGTTATGCGGTCGGACCTAAAAATATTATTTCTGCTATGTCTAAGATACAAAGCCAATCAACTTCAAATGCTACTTCAATATCGATCAAGGCGGCTGTTGAAGCATTAAACGGTACGCAAGAATATGTTGAATCGATGAAAAAGGAATTTAAAAAAAGAAGAGACTACATTGTAGAGAGACTCAACGAAATAAATGACATATCATGCGCAAAACCTGAAGGAGCATTTTATGTTTTCCCAAATATCAGCGCATTGCTAGGAAAAACTTTTAACGGTAAAACAATTAATACAGATATTGAATTTGCCGATTATTTGCTTGACGTAGCAAAAATTGCAGTAGTGCCGGGGTCTGCTTTTGGAGCTGAAGGATATATAAGACTTTCATACGCAACTTCTATTGAAAACATTAGAGAAGGGATTGACAGATTGGAAGCAACATTAAAAAGTTAACTTGGTACTTTTGTTTTGTCTGACAAAAGTACAAGAAAGAGGTCTATTGGTTGCTGTAAAAATCAAAAGGCGCCGGCGTGAATTTATAATTTAAACCTACATTACCGTGATATCCTGTTTGTGTTTCTGACATCATGGCATTTGAATTTACATAAGCGTTAGTAGAAAAAACAAAATATCAATGATCATGGACAATTTAGATTCTTCTATCGGAAAAAGTATCGCTGAAAATATTCATACTAAGTATGCAGTTATAAGCAATGCCACTCTCAAAAATTCCTATGTTGACACATTAAAAGACAACGTCGCAAAACTTAAAAAAGCGCTATGGTCGCCTATAGATTATTGATCTTTAACTGAAAATCTATACTCTATTTCTCCGGAAGCGATAACATTCAATTCACTTCGTACCATCCTCTCTAAATACAGAGGTTCGTTTTCAAGATAATATATTCTTCTTTTGAGAAGATCATTTTGATATTGAGCATGTTTGATATAAGACTTCAATTTTCTTTGTTCAAACAAACGCCGAACAAGAGATATGTTCCCCTCGTTGAATACTAAGCCAAACACAATACTTGCAAAAATAATATATCTGATTTTAAATTTTTTCATGAGTAATAATACTGTCTCTGCAATGTCAAACAGTTGTCTGAAAGCCGTTTGTTATATTGAGCGTAGCGAAATGTCCATTCTTCAGGATACTTTATAGTCGCTGGAGCTTACCCCTGAATGTCTTAATCGTTGGCTTTTTCAGTAGGTTGACACTCGGTCAAATCAGGTTATTTGACTGTCAATTTTTGTTTTCCGCTTTATCTTTTACAACTACTTTATGCTCGAAAAAGCAGACTTGCCTAAATAACTCGCTTTTGACCCCAACTCTTCTTCTATTCTCAAAAGTTGATTATATTTGCACATTCTGTCAGTTCTTGACGCAGATCCCGTTTTAATTTGCCCCATGTTAAGAGCAACGGCTAAATCTGCAATAACGTTGTCTTCTGTTTCACCTGAACGATGTGATATAATTGCTGTGTACCCCGCTTTATATGCCATCTGGACAGCCGCAACGGTTTCCGAAAGAGAACCAATCTGATTAACTTTTATAAGAATTGAATTCGCAATGCCTTTATCAATTCCCTCTCTAAATATTTTTGTATTTGTAACAAAAATATCATCGCCAACAAGTTGAAGCTTTGATTTTAACTCATCGGTTAAAATTTTCCAACCGCTCCAATCAGACTCGCTCAAACCGTCTTCTATAGAAATAATAGGATATGTCGCCAAAAACCCCTTATAAAAAGCAATCATGTCTTCTGATGTCTTAACTTTATCTTTTACTTCGCCCTCAAGAGTATATTTATTATCATCATACAATTCGCTTGCGGCAACATCTAAGGCAAAAACTATGTCTTTACCGACTCCATAACCTGCAGCTTTGACAGCTTCGCATATCACTTCTAAAGCTTGCGCGTTAGATGTTAAATTCGGCGCAAAACCGCCCTCGTCGCCAACGCCCGTAGCATAACCTTTTTCATTTAAAACTTTTTTTAAGCTGTGAAAAACCTCGCAGCCCATTCTTAAAGCTTCATGAAAATTCGGAGCGCTGACAGGCGCAATCATAAACTCCTGAAGGTCAACATTATTGTCGGCATGTTCGCCACCGTTAATAATGTTCATAAGGGGAACAGGTAAAATGTATTTATCGCTTTTGATACTGTAAATCTTTCTTATGTACTCATAGACAGGAAGTTTGCTCGAATTTGCCCCGGCTTTAGCGCATGCAAGAGAAACGCCCAAAATTGCATTAGCGCCTAGATTGTTTTTAAAATCTGTACCATCAAGTTCAATCATTGTATCGTCAATTTCTTGCTGCTTTGTTATTTCAAATCCTAAAAGTTTTGGAGCGATTTTATTGTTAATATTTGCAACGGCTTTCAATACGCCCTTACCTCCAAATCTCTTCTTATCGCCGTCTCTAAGTTCCAAAGCTTCTCTCGAACCAGTTGATGCGCCGGATGGGACAGCTGCTCTTCCAAAAGAACCATCGTCAAGTTTAACATCTACTTCAACAGTGGGATTTCCACGCGAATCAACAATTTCTCTACCTACAATTTTTACAATCTTTACCATAATAAACTACCTCCGTTTTGGAATTACTTACCTCAGCTAACTTACCGCTAATTTTCGAGTAAAACGCATGAAAATATTTTACAACAATGATGCAACTCCTAACCCTCTTTTCAAGACTTTGCCTTTCAAAGTCCCAAGTAGTCTTTGTCCTTTTTCTCCTCCCCCCATTGCCGTTCTCCATCTCAAACTCACGATACTCTTACTCATCACTCTTGCGATGACAATCAATAATATAGTATCTTTTGTGCGTTTGTCGCGCTAGTGTCTTATCCAAGCATTTTAAAAAATTCCACAGAAACCGCCTGAGCTAAAAAACTGTTTGTTGAAACAACTTCAACATTTACATTTCCGCTTTCAGTTTCAGTTATAAAGATACACACTTCAGTTGAATCTAAACAAAGATATTTAAAGCTCTTGGAAAGGTCAAAAGCCACTATATAACCTTTTCTAAAACTCTTATGTGTTACTCTCCATTCAAGTTTTTTTATTATATCTAAACTCTTATCAAAGCACTCTTTCTTTGACATATTAAACATCTGATTAAATCTTCTCGTATTTTCTTTATCGTAAAATTTCTCTAATGAATAACCTAAACAGCGATTTGCATAATTAAAAAATGCAAACGAGAATCTTAACATTCCGCTAAAACCTTCTCGAGAACCTGTATAGCCCTGCACGCTTAAATCAACGGAATAAGTACCGCCACTACCTTTAACGCCAATTTCTCCAATACCTGTTCCACCCTTTAAACTGGGTGCGAGAATATTTCTGCCTGACATAGTCGCATTAACAATTCCATCAAGTTCGTACTCGTACGCTACGTCGCAATAAAGACTTACACCTTTACTTACATTGTTTGAAAAATTTGCGCCTACACGAACGCGCTTTGAGTTTGTAGCTGCAAATTTAACAACTTCGCTTGTAGAAAGAACGACATCTTTACAATTTTGATGCGTAAAGAAACACTTTCCATACAAGTTAAGTCCCAGTTTATTGTTAATATCCCACAAATATCCACCGCCTGCATGAGCGCCGACGTATTGCGTATCATAATTGTATTTGGCAAAAACATCATGACCATATGTAATATCTAAACTGTAAAAGGTCGTTGTTATAGAACCTATACGACCTGAAACTTCGCCGTAAAAATTATTCCTGAAGTCAAAATACCCTAATACTCCGCCACCTTTATATCCAGCGTTTCCACCACCTTTCACAGACGAAAACTCGCTAAAGCTGTTAGATGTATTATAGTTACTGCTTCCATATTCGAAGAATGCTCCTGTAGTCAATTGCCCGAATTTAACATCAATTCCTTTGGCTAAACCTGTAAGCGCCGAAATTCCGTCAACCTTTGCATGAGAACCAGTGTTATATTTTAGCTTCACCCCAGAAGCCACTGTAAAATAAGAAACAGATTTAACACTGTTTGGACTAACAGATGTTACTGCTTCCGACAATCCTTTATCAGATATAACATCAGATCCTTGATTTAAAAAAGCAACGCTGGCTGCTCGACCTTCGGAAAATGACTTTACTTCTTGGTTAAATTCCGCATTGCTTGCCACCGTCAAATCTAATGTACTACTTGCTGTTGATAATTTGCAAGCATACCGAAGCGCAAACCCTTGTTTCAGTGTAAGTTTAGAATTATTTGTGGAACCTTTAAAGCCTTGATGACTTAGTATAAGCTGGAAATAATCACCAGCTTGTAACAATTTATGATCACCGGCGATGTAAACATTAATATTTGTCTTATCAAGATTTATCGGACACACATCATCATCTGAATCACAATTAGGAGAAAAAAGATCTTCTAAAGGATCAGCTGAATCTGTATCCGAACCTGGCTTACTACTAATACTAAGACTTTGCCCACCGTTTTCGGAAGTCAACACCCAATCTCCGGACCGTATATTCGCAGGCAAATAAAAATCATAGTTTTGAAAATTACTAACTCCTCTCTTAATCGTTAAACCTGATGTTTCTATACGCAGAGTATTCCCTGTAAATACATCACCATCACTCCGCGATGTCACCCCGCCGCAAAGAAATTCAATATCAATGTTTTGGTTTGAGGTAATTGTAACTTTGTTTTCTGTTGCATCACCTGTACCAAATACAACGCCACCACAAACAACTTTGCTTTCAATTTCACCTCCATTAATCGTGACAGAATTATCGGTGGCATCACCGCTATCAAGTACAGCGCCACCAAGAATATGCATACGACGAACTACGCCACCGTTAACTACGACAGAATTATTGATCGCATTACCCAAAGTAGTGCGTCCTCCAACAATAAAATCTTTATTTTTGATAGCAGACAAACTACCTCCGCCGATTGTAACAATATTATTAGAAACATTACCAGCATTTAGTACAATTCCGCCGGAAACAAGACTGCTCTCAATATCACCGCCAAATATTTTAATAGAATTACCGGTAGCTGTTCCATCGTAAATCACTCCTCCAAAAATACCCATCAAAATTTTATCCAGGTTTACTTTTTTCCCCTCATTAGTTTCAAGTTCAATAGCCTCACCTTTACGAGTATCGATCCTGATGTTGCCATTGAGTATTTCGATAGTATTCTCAGTAACTTCTCCGTGGTTAGTCAGTCCCCCAAAAATGCTCCCTGTTGTGTCACCACCATCGATTAAAACAATGTTATTAGAAGGACCACCGTCATCGCCAGTACCAAATCCTCCCACGACACTTCCAAACACTTCCCCGCCGTGAACAATCTTTACCATGTTACGGACAGGGCTCCAATATTTAAGCTTGCTTTTATCATCCGAAGGATAAGCATTACCATAAACATTCTTGTTTTCCTTTTCGTTTATGGTAATAGCAAAAATTTGATTTGAAAAGGAAGACATGAAAAAAATCAGTACAAAACATAAGCAGAACTTAAAATTGAAACGCACTGAATGTCCACGCGATGGCAAATTACCAGCTTTATTTTTATATTTACACAATTTCATATACAAATTTTTCATTTCGATAATATGCGGAGACTATTGTACAATTTTTAGTATCGTCAAACTTTAGACCCATAGCGTCTGCCTATTCACAACAACTCAAATTTTATCTCCGCTAGACATTATTTTGAATATCCTTAATCAATCTATAACATTCTATAACATTTTTTACAGCCATTCCGATTGAAAATATTTCTCTGTTTCTTTTCCAGTGTAGAGGTTTATTTCGGCAGAACTTTTCTTTTTTCTCATACATACCAGTCATTTCAGCGTGGTCATCGGAGATTTCTTGTTCTGTGCATTTCCAGCTCTTAAAACATTCATTTCTAGCAGGACGTTGTTTTTCAGAACATTTCATATACATCTTATGACCATTTGTTCTGTCTGTTCCGTCTCCTTTTTCACAAAACTTCTCTTCCGTATATCCAAAATCTGTAAAGCAACAAAGGACGATCTTTCTCTTTATTCTTCTCATCCTCTTAGATGAATGAAAGAAAAGAGACTACGCCTATAGCTCTCGATTTCTTCTGCGCTTCTAGAATTATTATTTCCGTAGCCATTACTATCTCTTTGTACCATGTCTGGAATTTTTTCCGCGAAGACAAAATACTAAACTAAAGACAACAATAATGGTTACTGCTTTCTTTAAATTCATCATTATATTCCACACATTCTTCAGATGTACTATCAAAACTAGCACATTTAAACAAAAAACGCCTTATAATTTACTTTTCAATATCTTGTTTTCTGTTCCTTTTAGAACACTTATCCTTCAATGAGTTCTGTTTCTTGTTACCACTACTATAATCCAAAGACAGCTGTATTGTACCATATATTGTGAATTTTTTGTGAAACTTTAAAAACTGATTTTCTCATCCTTTTACGTACTCCTCCTGCCCCGGCAATGTCTTTAGTATTGCCACACCTCATCTTGATGACGACGGGCTTTTGACCTCTACCCCATTCGATATTCCAACACTCTTATACACTTTATTATACTCGTTTTTATGGAACGTTCCAGGCAATGTCTTTGGCATACACCCTCTTTCAGAGAAAAGGGAATTTAATGCCGTGTCTTTATTTCTCTTTTTTTAAAAAAATAGGTCGTTCTTCCTTAGCAGTCTGCCATCGAATGTTTTAATCGAGGTGTGGCAGGCGAAGCGTGACGAGATATTATCACATTCCCAAATGAGAAAAACAAGAACATCTCACAATTTTATGATATACTATGGTTAAGCAGTTTCATATTAACGTGCACGAAACGGAGGAATATATGAATAAATTATCTCCAAAAGTTTGCATTGTGGGGTGCGGAAATGTCGGAATGCGTTACGCATATTCCATGATTATAAGTGGCGTTGCAAGAGAAATAATTCTTGTCGATTATAGCAGAAAAAAAGCTGAGGGCGAAGCTATGGACTTATCGCACGGCGCGCCGTTTGTATCGCCAGTTAAAATATACGCCGGAGATTATCCGAATACTGCAGATTCCGACTTAGTTGTTGTAACTGCAGGAAGAGGTCAGAAGCAAGGTGAAACAAGAATAGATTTGGTAAAAGGAAACGCTGAAATTTTTAAGACAATTATCCCTGAAATTGTAAAATATTCGCCAAATGCTATTATTCTTGTGGCTACAAATCCGGTAGATATCTTATCTTACATAACTTACAAAATTTCTGGTAAACCGTCACGCGAAATTATCGGCTCAGGCACAGTGCTAGATACCGCAAGATTTAGATATTTGATAAGTAAAGAATTAAATATCGATTCTAGAAATATTCATGCTTCAATTTTCGGAGAACACGGAGACAGTGAATTCCCAATATGGAGCAAAGCTATAATAGGGGATGTTTTCTTTAAAGACTATTTTGAAAACTGCGACGAGGAGTGCGGCGAACAAAAACTTAAAGGAATATTTGAAGACGTAAGAGATTCCGCTTATAAAATTATAGAGAAAAAAGGCGAAACTTCTTACGGAATAGGACTTGCGCTTACTAAAATATCAAAAGCAATCTTAAAAGATCAAAACAGTGTTTTGCCCGTTTCGTCTTTACTTGAAAACTATTATGGCATAAGCGACTTATACTTAAGCGTTCCCGCAATAGTCCATAAGCATGGCATAAGACAAGTAATGAAAGTTGCTTTTGCAGAAGATGAACTTAAAGCGCTGCAAAATTCTGCGGCAAAAATTAAAGAAGTAATTAGAGCTAGCGGTTTTTAACCAAAAAAGGACATACTCCAATACCCCGGCAGCTTCGCTACTACATCTTGATTAAAACATTCGAGGGCAGACTGCTAAGGAAGAACGACTTATTTTAAAAAAAGTGGAATTTTACTGCAACGTCTTTATTCTCTTTTCCTTTCTCGCCGTTAATTCCCCTTTCACTGAAATGGGGTGGGGCAAAGTCTAATGGGGTATTGACAAACAAGACGCTTGATAAAACATGTATCCTTCATGCGTTTGTCGTGATCGTAAGCAAAAATATATAACGGAGATACCATTGTGAACGAAAAATTAAATAAACTAAAAAAAGAAAGAAACGCTATTATTTTAGCCCACATATATCAATCGCCTGAAATTCACGATATTGCAGATTTTGTAGGCGACTCTTTAGAATTGAGCAGAAAAGCCGCTCAAACGGATGCCGATGTTATTGTTTTTTGTGGCGTACATTTTATGGCAGAAACAGCGTCCATCTTAAGTCCTGATAAAAAAGTTCTACTTCCTGATTTAAACGCAGGCTGCCCTATGGCTGACATGATAACCTCCAAGCAATTAAAAGAATGGAAATCTCAGTATAAAAATCCTGTTGTTGTAACTTATGTAAACACATCTGTCGCCGTAAAAGCCGAAAGCGATATATGCTGCACATCTTCCAATGCGATAAATGTTGTAAAAAATATTGTTGCAGGCAAAAATGCTAAAGATATGGACATACTCTTTGTACCTGATAGAAATTTAGGTAATTATATTCAAACCACTTCAGGTATAAAAATGAATATATGGACCGGATTTTGCCCTACGCATCACAACTTTATTTTGCCTGAATATGTTTTAGAGGCAAAAGAATATCATCCTAATGCCGAAATTCTTGTGCATCCTGAATGTCGTCCTGAAGTTGTATCTTTGGCAGATCGCGTCATGTCAACAGGCATTATGTGCAGATATGTTGCAAAAAGCAGTGAAAAAGATTTTATTATAGGTACAGAAACCGGAATTTTGTATAAACTTAGAAAAGATAATCCGGGGAAAAACTTTTATCCTGTAACAACCCTTGCGGAATGTCCCAATATGAAAAAAATCACGCTGGCAAAGGTTCTAGATGCGCTTACAAGTATGAAAAACACAATTTCTGTTCTAGATGATGTAAGACAAAAAGCTTATCTACCTATTCACAAAATGTTGCAAATTGCGGCTCAAAGTTAGAAATTTTCCTTTTCTAAAATTGCCTAAAAAATGTGAAGCGAAGGCGCTCAGTGGCAAGAATTTTTGGTACTTTTGTTTTGTTTAACAAAAGTATAGAAAAGTTTCACATTTATTTCACAACTTTGTATTGACATTTTATTTTTAGTAGTGTAGTATAGGTTGTGCTTAATACAAATCATTCATACTATATGTAGTATTCTATGAAAGTTTTTGGTCCTAACAGAAAATTCCGCAAGATTCGGAAGCATTTTGGCTACTATTAAAGAAAAACGAAAATCGTAACAGTGAAATGTAAAAACCACTACCTCAAGGATAAGACGACGCGAGTTAAGGTAACTCTATTTATGAGTCAGTGGACTTGCAGAGAAGTGTTCTGTTAGACATGTATAGTCAAATAGCTTTAAATTGCATCAGAGGTGTCTTTGCGAGGAATTGTTCCTTAAAAAACAAGTATAATAAAGTGTATAAGGGTGTTGGAAGATCGAGCGAGGAAGGGGCAAAGAGCCCGTTTTCATCAGGATCTCCAACACCACGAGGGTAAAAGCTTGATGAGGTTGCTGATGCGCAAACTTTAGTTTGCAGCATGTGAACAATTGAAAGCAAGAAGCTAATACCAAATTAAAAGGAGGCACAAAATGCCAAAAGTCTTATA
>NZ_JAIXMZ010000010.1:0-13745 GCF_020328025.1 Candidatus Endomicrobiellum pyrsonymphae
TATCGGACGAATCAAGTAGGTTCGGCAAAGCCTGCTCTTCATGGCTGTCAAAAATGCTTTATAAGCATATTCAATATGTTGTGATATTACACAGCGTTGTTGATATTTTAAATTTTAAATGCTAAGCTCAGGGTACAAGTTGGGGAGGGATTTACTTTTTAATGTATTTATGTACTTTTGAGAGTATCTGAAAGTCTTTGAAAAATCAATGTGTTTTTGATTTATATAAGAAGCAACATCGCCCCGATGTTTTTTGTAATCTCCGTTCTCTTTTTTGTGCGCTTTTATTGGAATTTTCACGTGTTGAATAAAAATTTGAAAAAATCATTAGGCAATATAATTATCGTTTCTGCACCGTCAGGAGCGGGTAAGACCGCTATATGCAAAGCTGTTATTAAAAGCAGTAGAAATATTGCGCATTCAATATCATACACAACAAGGTTTCCGAGAAAAGGCGAGAAAAACGGCAGAGAATATTTTTTTGTTAATGAAGCAACTTTTAAAAAAATGATTAAAGAAAAAAAGTTTGCCGAGTGGGCTAAGGTTCATAACAATTACTATGGTACTTCAAAAGATTTGCTATTGAAAGCATTAGAATCTGGTAAAAATATTCTTTTAGAGATTGATGTACAAGGTGGAGTGAGCATAAAAAAGCAATATCCTCAAGCTTATATGATTTTTGTAATGACTCCTGATTTTAGAACAATGGAAAAAAGGCTAGTGGCAAGAAATAAAGATTCTAAAGAAGTGATAGGAATACGTTTAAATAATGCAAGAAAAGAAATTGGGTATCTTCAAAAATATGAATATTTGGTGATAAATAAAGAATTAGACGATGCTGTAGATGCGGTTAAAACGATTATAAAGTCTTTAGAGTATAAAGTTGTAAAAAGTCAAAAATATTTTGCGCTAAAGGGGATTAAAAAATGACATCAACAGAAATGCAGTTGAGAGAAGCTGTATCATCGTCTAAATTAGGAAGATATGAGATAGTAGCTCTTTCTTTTGAATGGATTTTGTTAAACAAGCAAAATGAAGACTTTAGAAAACTTACAGAAACTAAACTTATAAACAAAGCGCTAACTGATGTTGTTACCGATGTTGATATTCTTGAGAAAATGGAAAAATTACGTAAAAAAAAGAAAAAAGAAATAGAACATGAACCAGCCATAGAAACAAATAGCAAAAATAAATAGATACTAATTATGTTTTTAGAAAATAAAAATATTGTTTTAGGTGTTTGTGGCTGTATAGCGGCATACAAAAGTTGCGATGTAATAAGGCAACTTGTAAAGCTGAAGGCGAATGTTGAATGTATTTTGACAAAAAGTGGGTCAAAATTTATTACGCCTCTTACTTTGCAGACTCTGTCAAAGAATAAAGTTCACACAAATATGTTTGACATTCTCGATAAGTGGGAAATAAATCATATATCGCTTGCCCAAAAAGCGGACGTTATTATTGTTGTCCCCGCGACAGCTGACATAATTGCAAGACTTGCATGTGGCAGAGCAGACGATTTGATTGCCTGCACGGCGCTCGCATCTAAAGCTAAGATTTTAGTGTGTCCTGCGATGAATTCAAATATGTTCAATCATAAAGCTACACAAAACAATATTGAAATTTTAAAAAGTTACGGTTATCAGTTTGTTATGCCGGAAAATGGCGAGCTTGCCTGTGGCGATTGGGGCAACGGAAGGCTTGCTAATGTGGATATTATTGTATCTGCAGTAAAGGAAATCTTCAAGTAATGTCAACAAGACTTACATTTCTCATTTTATCAGGACCTACAAAAGAATACATTGATCCTGTAAGATATATAAGCAATGAATCGTCAGGCAAAATGGGTAAGGCTCTTGCTGAAGCTGTTTTAGAAAAAGATCACAAAGTTATTTTTGTTTCAGGACACGTAAATGTATTGCCAAAAAATGTAAAACTTATAAAAGTTATATCTGCTTTAGAAATGCTTGAAGCTGTAAAGGCTAATTTGAAAAAATCAGATGTTATTATAAGCGCTGCTGCTGTTGCAGATTACAGACCCGCTAAGATTTGTAAACATAAAATAAAGAAATCCTATTCAACTTCATACGAAACAATAGAACTTAGACGAAATCCCGATATTGTAAAATATTGCGCCGACCATAAGACAAATCAGGTTGTTGTCGGGTTTGCTCTAGAAACTTGTGATATTTTGAAAAATGCTAAACTCAAGCTAAAAAAGAAAAATCTTGATTTAATAATTGCTAATGGAAAAGAATCCTTTGGATCTGACAGCGCTACCGTTCATGTAATAAGCGCCGACGGTATTTTAAAAATGAAAAATAAGAATAAAAAAATAATTGCGAGAAGAATTATCAATGAAACAATCAGAATATTTCAAAATATTAAAGTTGACAAAAAGATCTCTTGAAGAATATAAAAACTGGGGAGAAACAGAAATTTATAAAGCCCCTGTAACTAGAAATCCTATTGAAAAAAGCATTTTGAAAAAAGAGAGACAAAAAACCTTTACGACGAAAGTAATGAACTCAAATGAAGAGCTTGGACAACTAGAAGAGCAGGTGAATTCTTGTCAAAAATGTCCTTTAGGAAAAAATCGCTTAAATGCTGTGTTTGGAGTTGGTTCGTCGAACGCGGATTTGATGTTTGTTGGCGAAGGTCCTGGTTATGATGAAGATCACAAAGGCGAGCCTTTCATTGGGAGAGCGGGTCAACTTTTAACAAAAATCATTGAAGCAATGGGGAAAACAAGAGAAACTGTTTATATCGCTAATATAGTAAAATGCCATCCTATGATAGATCCCTCTAATCCTGAAAAACGCGCAAACGACAGACCGCCTACCCCGGAAGAAATGGAAGTTTGTAGGCATTATCTAGATATGCAACTTGATATTATTAAACCCAAAATTATTGTGACTTTAGGCGCATCTTCAACAAAAGGACTTCTAAATAATGGAGAATCTATTAGTGAGATAAGAGGCGCTGTAAAAGAATATAATGGTATAAAACTCATGCCAACATATCATCCTGCCGCTCTTCTTAGGAACCCTAGTTTAAAAAAGTTCGTTTGGGAAGATATGAAAAAAATTATGCATTTTTTAGAAACAGGTAAAATATGAGAGTTGTGGAAGTTGCAGTTCCTATTCCCTTGAAGACGATTTTTCACTATTTGCCACCAGATTGTGTAAATGCTGAAACTGTAGTAGGAAAAAGAGTTAAAGTTTCTTTCCGTAATAGAACTTTAGTTGCATATGCTATTTCTTGCCAAGATATCAATCAAAATTTTGAAAACTTTAATCTCGCAAAGTTGAAAAAGATTGTTGAAGCGATAGATATCGAACCTCTTATAACGCAAGAAACGATGAACCTTGCGGAGTATATTTCAAAGAATTATGTATGTTCTTTGGGCGAGGCTTTGGCATCAATTATTCCTGTTTCCATGAAACCTCCGAAAAGAATTACAAAAAATAAAAATGTCGCTAAAGAAATAACTAATGAAAAACATGTTCCAATTCTAAATACACAACAAGTTAATGCCGTAAATTTGATAAACGAAACTTTAGAAAAGAATGTTTATGCTTCTTTTCTTTTACATGGCATAACAGCTTCAGGTAAGACTGAAGTTTATATGAGCGCGATAGAATATGCCTTAAAACAAAATAAGAGCGCCATAATGCTCATTCCTGAAATCTCCCTTACACCGCAATTTGTATATGTTATATTAAAGCGATTTGGATTAGATGTTGGCGTATGGCACAGCGGTATCAAAAATACTGAAAAATATAAGTTGTTTTTAAAAGCAAAAACCGGTGAAATAAAGATAATGATTGGAGCAAGGTCTGCAATTTTTGCTCCGTTTGAGAATCTTGGTCTTATAATCATAGATGAAGAACACGAACATACTTATAAACAAGAACAAAAACCTGCTTACGATGCCAGAGAAATAGCCAAATGGCGTGGGAATTATCATAATGCGGCGGTGATTTTGGGTTCTGCGACTCCATCACTTGAAAGTTATAAAGACGCTCTTGAAAATAAAATTCGTTTGTTAGAGCTAAACGAACGTATAGGCAAAAGAGAATTGCCGGAAGTTAATGTTATCTCATTAAAAAACAGAGCACTTAAGCCAAGTTTGCTTCTTTCTGAAACAGTAGATGCAATATCAAAAACTTTAGCAAAAAAAGAACAAATAATTGTGTTTTTAAACCGAAGAGGATATTCTCCGGCAATTATGTGCAAAAAATGCGGGAGCGTATATCAGTGTCCAAAATGCTCTATCTCAATGGTTTTTCACAGAAATCCCGATTCACTCAAGTGTCATTATTGCGGTGAAACAAAATCGCTACCTATAATATGTTCTGTTTGTAAAAGCAAAGAAATAACGGTTTTTGGTACTGGGACCCAAAAAGTTGAAGACGAGCTGAAAAAACTATTTAGAAATGCAAGAATTTTCAGGCTTGATGGAGACACCGCATCTTCAAAAGAGAATTATGCCAAAGCATATAACGGCGTAAAAAACGATGAATATGACATATTGCTTGGCACGCAGATGATAGCTAAAGGTTTTGATTTTCCTAGAGTAAGCTTGGTATGCGTTATAGATGCCGATACATCTTTGCATGTTCCTGAATTTAGGTCGGTTGAAAGAACTTTTCAGCTTATAACCCAAGTAGCGGGACGCAGTGGCAGAGGAGACATAAGGGGAAATGTAATAGTCCAAACGAATAACCCTAGTCATTATGCGATAGAACACGCAAAAAATCACGATTTTATTTCATTTTACAATATAGAAATAGAACAGAGAAAAAAACTGTATTATCCGCCTTATTGCGATGTGGCAAAGATTTTAATAAAAAATAAAAATGAACAAAAAGTTGATGAGATTTCAGAAAAACTTTTTTATTTTCTTAACGATTTAATTGAAAGTTACGATTTAAATCTTAAGCTTTTAGGTCCTGTTTCGGCCTATATCGCAAAACTTAATAATATTTACAGAAAACATATAATAATTAAAGGATGTAGAGAAAATATATTAAAACTTGCAAATTTTTTGGAAAATTTTAAACAGCCTTCCGGAACCTCTGTAAGCATAGAAATTATGCCATATGATTTATTCGTCGACAAAATCGAAATCATCAACGAGAAAAGTCCGGAACCTCGGTAAGCATAGAAATTATGCCATATGATTTATAGTCCCTGTCAAATCATATAAAAAGACACTGAAAAAAGAAGTAAAAAATTGACTTAAATCAAATTTTTGATTATAATGCCACGTGTTGGGCGCGGGCCTGTAGCTCAGTTGGTTAGAGCGCTCGACTCATAATCGAATGGTCGTAGGTTCAAGTCCTACCAGGCCCAAACGTAAGCGTAAGAATATATAAAACTCTTGAGGAATCAAGAGTTTTTTGTTTGTTAAATTTGCTATAATGTCCACCGTTGGTGGGTAGTTAGCTCAGTGGAAGAGCACTCGCCTCACACGCGAGTGGTCGCAGGTTCGAACCCTGCACTACCCATTTGTGTAGCTACGTTGACGGGTAGTCTGTTTGTCATTCTGAAAGCCAAAGGGTTGAAGACTCTATTTTTCCGGATACTTCAGTTGCTTCGCTTTTTCAGTATGACAAAATAGGGCGCAAGCTAAACTGAAATTACAACGGAAAAAATCGAGGAATAAATGAACGATTTGAAACAGGATTTAGAGTTGTTGTATGAATTGCAGACCTATGATGTTGAGATTGCTAATATCAGAAACCAAATCAATCAATCTCCAGCGTTGATTGAAGAAAAAAATAAAGAATTAAAAATTAAAAAAACTGAGACCGACGCAAAAAAGAAAAGTTTTGTAGAGTTGAACTTCATTAAGAAAGAAAAAGAGTCTTTGCTCGATTCAAAAGAAAAGGCTATAAGCAAATATTCTATGGAATTGAACGCCGTTAAATCAAACGATATATATAAAGCGTTGCTTCTAGAAATAGAAAAAGCCAAAGATGATAAAAATATCATTGAAGATGAACTTTTAGAACTCATGAATAAAATAGATAACGAATCTGTCATAGTAAAAAAAAGCGCCGCTGAATTAAAAGAATTTGAACAGAAAATAGCGACAGATGTATCTAAAATTGAGACTTTTAAAAAGAAGCTAGAAGATGAAATCGACGGTTTAGAACAAGCAAGAGAAGAACACAAATTAAAAGTTAATCAATCAATATTGTCACAGTATGAAAGATTACGTGAAGGACGCGATGGAGAGGGTATAGCCATTGTTAATGGAGAAAGTTGCGGAGCCTGTGGTATGATGTTAAGACCACAGTTGATAAATCAAGCTCAAAAAGGACGTGAACTTGTGTTTTGTGATAATTGTTCCAGAATATTGTTAAAAAAATGAAATATTTCATGAAGACGGATACGCAATCGCTTTACATTTATTGTGAAGAGGAAAGTCCGAACTTTAACTACAGTTTATGCTGTAGTAAACGGTAGCAGGCAATTCCTGCAGCTCGTGAGAGCAGAGGTGCGAGCAGAGACGCTTTACTCAGAAATGAGAGAGTATCCTTGAAAAAGGATGAGCTTTTGCAGTAATGCAAAAGGTGAAACGGCTAAATCCTTACCGGAAAGCAAGACTGAAGTATGGTCGCTCGACTGTTAAAAGCGATTTTAACGGCAGAGAAATGATTGCGCTTTTAAATTTTTATTTAAAAGACAGAATTCGGTGTATAATCCGTCTTTGTGAAGTTAGCAGGTATTTTAAACTGAATGGAAATTATAACTTGTATTGCAATTGGTATTATCGGTGGATTTTTAAGCGGACTTATGGGTATCGGCGGGGCGACTATCCTAATGACGCTTATGCTTTTCTTTTTAAAAATGACTCAACATCAGGCTCAGGGCACGTCTCTTGCAATAATATGCCTAAGCTTTTTTTCAGTGCTTGTATATTATAAGAAAGGTCATGTCAATCTTAATGTTGCCGCTTTAATAGGCGTAGGGTTTATACTAGGTGGTATCATGGGATCTTATCTTGCTGATGCCATGCCGGAGCAAATTTTAAAAAAGTGCCTTGCTGTTTACCTTATAGTTGTAGCTGTAAAAATATTTTTTTCCAAATAAGGATATATGTACCACATTTCTGTAATGCCTTTAGAAACATCTCAATATTTAATCAATAAACTGGACGGCTTATATGTTGATTGCACATTTGGCGGCGGCGGACATACTTCTTACCTGCTTGAGAAATTTAAAGATATTAAAATAATTGCTTTTGATTGGGATGAAGACTCGTCAAAAAAATTTTGTGAAAGAGAAAAAATTTTTAACAATAGGGTAACATTTATAAGAGATAATTTTAAAAATATAAAAAAGGTTTTGGCAAATATCAATATAAATAAAGTTGATGGCATTTTAGCTGATGTCGGTGTTTCTTCAAAGCAATTTGACGATTTAGAGAGAGGTTTCTCGTTCAATTCAAATGTTTTGGATATGAGGATGGACAAAAGGAATACCCTGACAGCTAAAGAAATTATTAATTCTTATTCGAGCGAAGATTTAGCTGATATTTTTTACAAATATGGCGAAGAACATAAATCAAGGCAGATTGCGGACGCAATTCTATTACGCAGGAAAAGAGGGATAATCAATACAGCGTCGGAACTTCAGTCGATAATTTGTCATACCAAAAGATCTGAAGGAAAAATAAATCCGGCAACAAAAGTTTTTCAAGCGTTAAGAATCTTTGTAAACGGCGAACTTGAAAATTTAGAAACTTTGTTGTTTGACTCTCAGGAGTTGCTAAATGTTGGAGGAAGGATTGTGATAATAAGTTTTCATTCACTGGAAGATAGAATTGTAAAACAAAACTTTAAGCAGAATTCTGATAGGGGCATTTATAAAATTCTTACAAAAAAAGTTACTATTGCTTCAAATGAAGAAATAAAAATTAATCCTAGAAGTAGATGCGCAAAAATAAGGGCAGCAGAGAAAAAAATAAATGTATAAATCGTTTTTAACGATTATATTTATCATTTTCAGCATATTTGTTTACCTTTGGCAACAAAATACTTCAATGAGATTTGCTTATAAAGTAAGCAATTTACAGACCGAATATAATAAAATTAATGCTGAAAATGATTTGTTGAGATTAAAGATCAATTCTATACTTGCTCTTGAAAAAATGTATAAAGTTGCAAAAGAAAAAAATCTAGATCGTCCTGATGAAAAAACAATCGTTTACATTGACTAAGGTTTTCCTAAAAATGAGAAAAAAGAAAATCAAAAAGATTAATAGAAGGACTGCGCTTATATTCGTGATAATGTCAGTCTTTTTTCTTTTATTTGCAAAACTCGTATATGTGCAGATTATTCTTCATGGTAAAATAAATCGTACTGTTGATAAAATGATCAATCGTGAAAATGTCGAGACTCCAAAACGGGGAGACATTTTAGATTTTAACAGAAAAATTCTTGCTACAAGCATAAAAAAATATACAGTTTTTTTAGATCCCAAAGTAATAAAAGATTTTAATAGGGTGAAAACTGTTTTGGCAAATAATGGCATAAAAATCAAAGAAAAACAGTTAAGCGATTTTGGAAATACTTCATATGTTCCTATAGCTTTTAACATAAACGTGGATATTGTAGACAAGATAAAAAAGGAACAGTTGAAAGGTATAGGGTTTGGGACCAAGTACGTAAGACAGTATCCCGAAGGAAGACTTCTTGCTCATATTCTAGGAATAACGGACAGTGACGGAAATGGTCTTGAAGGAATAGAAAAAATTTACAACGAGCCGCTTTCTGGTAATACTATTATGACAAAAATACGCAGAGATGGATACGGACGAATTATACAAGATAAATTGGTTAATCAATCAAAGACACGCGGACAAAATGTTGAACTCAGCATAGATAGAACTATACAATTTATAACCGAAGAAGAATTAAGAAAAGTTTTTGAAAAATATAAAGCAAAAAAAGCGGTATGTATCGTTCAAGATCCAAAAGACGGCAAAATACTCGCCATGGTTTCGCTTCCAGATTTCGATTGCTCCGGTAAAATTAAAGATATAAGTATTTTAAGAAATGCTGCTATAAGCGATGTGTATGAACCGGGATCAACCTTTAAAATTGTTACCGTTGCAGCAGCGTTGGAAACTAAAAAAGTAAAACTTTCGGATACTTTTTATTTGGAAAATGGAAAATTTAAAATCGCCGGCCACACAATTAGAGACGATCATAAAATACAAGGTAGCGCATCGTTAAGTAAGTCTATGGAAATGTCATCAAACATAGGAATGGTAAAAATTGCGCAAAAATTAGGAAGTGAGAATTTTTACGAATATATAAGAAAGTTTGGGTTTTATTCTTTAACGGGTATAGATTTACCCGGTGAAGAAAGAGGACTCTTAATGGATGTAGAAAGATGGAATGCGTTAACTTTGCCTACGGTTTCTTTTGGTCAAGGTATAGGCGTTACCGCTTTACAGATAATAAATGCTTATTCTGCAATTGCAAATGACGGAATACTAACAAAGCCTTGCGTGATAAAAAAAATAGAAAAACTAAATGCGGATGGCGAAACTGAAATGGATGGCAATATTCTTGAATCAAGGGAAATTAGAAGAGTTGTTTCAACAGAAACAGCGCATGCTATAAAAAAGATATTGAAAAACACGGTAGAATTAGGTACAGGTAAAAGCGCTAAAATTAATGGATATACTGTAGGCGGAAAAACAGGCACAGCGCAAAAAGTTGATCCTGCAACAAAAACGTACTCCACAAAGCATTACACAGCATCTTTTTGTGGTATGGTGCCGGCAATGAACCCTGCGTTTGTGATACTTGTTGTTGTTGATGAACCAAAAGGTAGCAGTTATTATGCCGCTTCGGTTGCTTCTCCTGTTTTTGCCAATATCGCTCGAAGAACAGCTGAATATTTAGGAATAGAAAAAGATGATGTTACTCAAGCGGTATTCAAACACAAATAAAAGAAACAAGAGCATATAATACAAAATACATGTCTCGGCGAGCAAAGCTCGCCGGAGTATGTGAGGGTGTCAGGCATTAGCATGGCGAGGTATTGTAAACGCTAATCGGGAATAAAAATGAAACTAAAAGAATTTTTATCTGTTGACAATGTAATTATTATTGGCGACACAGATGTTGAAATCGAAAGTGTGTCATACGACTCGAGGAAAGTCGGTAAAAATTATGTTTTTTTTGCGCTTCATGGACACATTACAGACGGTTCCAAATATATCAATGAAGCTATAGAAAATGGAGCAACGGTAATTGTTACGACAACAAAGCAAGATACAATTTCTGTAACGCAAATTATAGCGAGCGATATTTTTCGTTTCATGTCGGATTTTTGCGCTAAATTTTACAATTATCCGGATAGAGAGCTAAATATTATCGGCATAACCGGTACAAACGGTAAAACAACAATTACTTATATGATAGAAAGCATTCTTGCAAATGCAGGCATAGAATGCGGTGTAATAGGCACTGTTAATTACAGATACAAAGATAAAATTATAGATGCTCCTAATACTACTCCTCAATCTTTAGATGTTTATAAAATTATAAGAGATATGGCAGATAATGGCGTAAAATACCTTGCTATGGAAGTATCCTCGCATGCTTTAAGTTTGGGTAGGGTTTACGGTATAGATTTTGACACAGCTATATTTACAAACTTAACGCAAGATCACTTAGATTTTCACAAAACTATGAATAATTATTTTGAGAGCAAATCTGTACTGTTCAAAGGTCTTGGAACGAGCGCAAAAAAAAATAGGAAGTATGCTATAATTAACGTCGATGATAAGTACGGAAAAAAATTGTTAGAACTAGATATTAACGCCAATCAAAAACTCTATTCTGCTGTTGATAAAAATAAAGCAGATTTTAAAGCCGAGAATATTGAGATTGCAAGCTCAGGTAGTAAGTTTGATTTAGTTTTTAGTAGTAAAAAAACAAAAATCGGCATAAAACATATAGGTCTGCATAATGTTTATAATGCTTTAGCCGCTTTAGCCGCTACTGTTTGCAGCGGTATTTCTTTTGATATGGCTGTTGAAGGATTAAACAATTCTAAACAAGCGCCCGGCAGACTTGAAAGAGTTGATACAAAAGATATTGGATTTGACGTGGTTGTGGATTATGCCCATACTAGTAATGCTTTAAAAAATGTTTTACAAACTATAAAGAAGATAAAACCACGTAGAGTTATCACTGTTTTTGGTTGCGGCGGCGATAGAGACAGAACGAAAAGACCTATAATGGGGGAAACTGCCGTCAAGATGAGTAACTTTGTTTTTGTAACGTCGGATAATCCCAGGACGGAAGAACCTGAAAGGATAATTTTGGATATAGAAGCTGGTATAAAAAAAACTTATAAAATTAACTACAAAATTGTAGTCGACAGAGAGCTGGCTATAAAAGAAGCTATTATGATGGCAAACAAAGGAGATATTGTTCTCATTGCAGGCAAAGGTCATGAAGTTTATCAAACTATTGGTACTGAGAAAAGGCATTTTAACGATATTGAAGTTGCAAAAAAATACATAGATTTAAAGTTGGAAAAAATAAAATTTTCTAAAAACGTCGAACATCAACAAAGGGAGTTTAACTTTTAATGGAATCTTTTCATCTTAAGGAATTGATACGCGTTTTACACGGAAAATTTATAGTAGGAAATCCAAACCTTTTAATAAAAGGCATTTCTATTGACTCAAGAACAATTAAAAAGGGCGAGGCATATTTTGCCATAAAAGGAAAGCGTTACAATGGACACGATTTTATAAATGAAGCGCTCGATAAAGGCGCAGTTGCCATAGTTTATTCAGAAAACATTACAAATTCTGTAAAATCTTTTTCTAAATTCCCTTCATTGATAGAAACCAACGATACCATTGTTGCGCTTGGCGACTTTGCCAAGTTCTATAGATCAAAATTTCGAAATACAAAAATAATCGGTATTACAGGCTCAAATGGAAAAACTACCACAAAAGAGATATTAGCGTCAATTCTTAGCAAAAAGGGAAAGGCTCTTTCAAATAAGGGAAATTTTAACAACAGAATAGGTCTCCCTCTTTCGATATTTCAGTTAACTTCAGATGTTGAGTATGCAGTTTTCGAGATGGGGACATCTTTACACGGTGAGATAAAAATATTGTCTGATATTCTAAAGCCCGACGAGGGTATTATTACAAATATCGGTTTTTCTCATTTAAAAACTTTCATTTCGGCTGAAGGCGTGTTTGAAGAAAAAAAAATTTTGTTTGACAATGTAAAAGAGGGCGGCTGTATAATTATAAATAATGACAATAGTTTTCTAAAAACAATCCAAAACACCGACAACCATCAAATCGTTACATTTGCTATTGATACTACTGCCGATGTCTATGTAAAAAACATAGAACTATATTCAAACAAAACTGACTTTGGTTTGTTTTATAAAGACAATTCTGTAAAAGTTTCAATACATGCAAAAGGTCTGTTTAACGTTGAAAATGCTTTAGCCGCCGCGTCTTGCGCAATAGGGCTTGGATTTTCTCTAAATGAAATAAAAGAAGGGATAGAGACTTTTACTCCTCCAAAAATGAGAATGGAAACACTTGTAACAAGTAGTGGCGTTGTTTTAATAAACGATGCTTATAATGCGAATCCATCGTCAATACGGCAAGCGATACAGGCTGTTTTGCAATGTTACGCTGGTAAAAAAATCAATCTTGTTCTTGGCGATATGCTTGAACTTGGCGACAAATCTGAAGATTATCATTTTGAATTAGGTAAATTTATTGCCAATCAAAATATTACATCCGTCGCTCTTGTAGGGAATATGATGATTAATACAAGGAACGCTATAGGCAATAAAGATGTTTTCTATTCTGATAATCAAGCTAATCTTTTAAAACATCTTGAGCAGATTGCTGTTGATGAAAATTACTTATTTTTATTTAAAGGTTCGAGGGATATGAAGTTGGAAGAAATTTATGCAAAATTTTATAGTATTTTAGAACAAAAGAGGTAAATTGTGTTTTATCATATTTTTTATCGTTTAAGCGATGTTTTTACGCCGTTTAACGTTTTTCAATATATAACATTCAGGGCAGGCGGAGCTGTTCTAACCAGTCTTTTGATTTGTTTTATCATAGGACATTATATTATTAAAAGGTTGAGAAAATTTAAAATTAAACAAGTGGTAAGACTAGACGGACCCAAAACGCATTTAGTCAAAAACGGCACACCCACAATGGGCGGACTGATTATCTTGTTATCGGTAGTTACATCGACTCTTTTGTGGGCAAAACTTGATAACAGATTTATTATTTGGCTTTTGATGGGTACTATGTGGCTTGGTTTTTTAGGTTCCTGCGACGATTACTTAAAACTAAAGAAGGCAAATTCAGACGGACTTTCTGCTAAAGCGAAATTGTTTGGACAAACTATATTCGCCGCGTTGCTTGCCACATATTTAAGTTTTTTTCCTTCAAATCCTGACTTTGCAACGCTTGTAAATGTTCCTTTCTTGAAAAGTTTTTTTATAAATTTTTCTTTTTTGTATATAGTGTTTGCTATTATCATAGTTGTGGGCAGTTCTAATGCCGTTAATTTAACAGACGGATTGGATGGGCTTGCTATAGGCAATATCATAATTGTTACTTTTACGCTTGCTCTTTTTGCATATTTTTCAGGTCATTTTCAAATCGCAAATTATTTAAAAATTATTCCTGTGTCCGGAGCGGGCG
>NZ_JAIXMZ010000010.1:13755-26865 GCF_020328025.1 Candidatus Endomicrobiellum pyrsonymphae
CTTTCAGTTCTTATGCAGGTTTCTTACTACAAGAGAACAAAAAGAAGAATATTTAAGATGGCGCCTATACATCATCATTTTGAACTGCTTGGATTATCTGAAACAAAGGTTACCATAAGATTTTGGATAGTAAGCATAATTTTAGCCATACTGTCTTTCGCATCGCTTAAATTGAGGTAATCTTTTACAATAGACCTCTTTCCAAACTATTGGTAAAGGTAAAAAAATGATTATGAAAAGAAATAAAAAGAAGATAAAAAGCAAGACAAATTTATAGGACAAATGAGATGGATTTGAAAAAAGGTTTGATGAAAAAGAATATAGGTGTTTTAGGACTCGGTAAGAGCGGTGTTGCCGCCGCCAACCTTGCCGTCAGGCTGGGATATAATGTATTTGCAAGCGACTGTGGGGGAAAAAGAGTAATAAAGTTTTTAAACAAAAAAATAACGACAGAGTTTTTCAATCACTCTGACAAAATTCTAAATTCAGATGTTATTATAAAAAGTCCCGGAATTCACTCGGACATCCCCATCTTAGAAAAAGCTATTGCTCGTAAAATTAAAATTATAAGCGAGCTAGCTTTTTCTGTTTCAAATTCAAAATACAAAAAAATTATAGCTATAACAGGCACAAATGGCAAAACTACTACGACTGATTTGATTGCAAAAATAATAAACGCCGCTCATAAAGACTCCATAGTTGTCGGCAATATTGGTTTTCCCTTGTCAGATAAAGCCTTAAAAACAACGAAAAACACATACATTACAATGGAACTTTCAAGCTATCAACTGGAAGATACGCCTGATTTTAGATCTGAGGTATCAGTGTTATTAAACATTACGCCGGATCATCTAGGACGCCACAAAACAATGAATGCGTACATAAAAGCGAAGGAAATCGTATTTGTAAATCAAAAAAGAGCAGATTTTACAGTAATTAACTACGACAACAAGATTTGTAGAAAAATAGCTTCAAAAGCCAAATCTAATGTAATTTTTTTTAGTAAAAAACCTTTACGGAACGGAGTATTTTATGATAATGGTAAAATAGTTATACAACTTGGCAAAAAACACATTGAAATCAATCCTAAGATTAACATAGTAGGAAGTCATAACATAGAAAACATTTTAGCGGCAACAGCAGCAACTTATGTCTCCGGGACAAATCGAGCAATTATAGAAAAAGTTATCTCAGGATATAAGGGAGTAGAACACAGAATAGAATTTGTAAAAACTGTAAATGACGTTGATTATTACAATGATTCAAAATCAACAAATATAGACTCAACTAGAGTGGCTATTGAATCTTTTAGCGGAAATGTTTTACTTATTATGGGTGGACGTGATAAAGGTTCCTCATATATACCTCTGAAAAATCTTGTAAAACGAAAAGTTAAATCTATTTTTCTCGTAGGAGAAGCCTCTAAAAAAATAAAAAAAGATTTAAAAGGTTCAACTTTGTTTTTTGATTGCGCTAACATAGAAAGCGCGGTAAAGCAAATATACAAAACGGCAGAAGCAGGCGATATAGTATTGCTTTCTCCTGCCTGCGCTTCTTTTGATCAATTTAGTAATTTTGAAGAAAGGGGCGCAATTTTCAAACAAATTGTAAGAAGATTCAAATGAGGATAGATGTTTAAGATTGATTTTGAAAAATATGATTATACTTTGATAATTTTAATATTAACCTGTATTCTTTTTGGGGCTTTTATGGTTTTTTCATCAAGCGCTATTATGGCTGATGTAAGATGGGCAAGTCCTTACAAGTTTTTTTTTAAACAGGTATTATGGGTTGGCGTGGGACTTGTCGCCATGTTTGCAACAAGCCTTTTAATTGATTATAAATTCTATAAAAAATATGCAAAAACCATTTACTTTTTTTCATTATTATTAGTAATTGCAGTTTTGTTTTTAGGAGTATCTAGACTTGGAGCAAAAAGATGGTTAGATATAGGTTTTTTTATAATACAGCCGTCAGAATTCGCAAAAATCGCTATTATTATTGCCATAGCCGACTTTATATCAAGGAAAAAAGATTTAATCGAACAATGGAAGGGTTTATTTGCGCCTGCAGTTATTATTTTACTTATACTTGCGCCTATCGTGGCAGAACCCGATTTGGGAACACCTATCTTAATATCCGGAGTATGTTTTGCAATGTTGTTTTGCGCAGGCATAAAGATGAAAGCTGTTTTTGCGTGTAGCTTAAGCGTTGCGCTTTTTATAGCAGAAGAAACTATAAAGAAACCTTACAGACTTGCAAGATTGAAAGATTATATTGCTTCTTTCATAGACATTGATGCATCTTCTTATCAGGTAAAACAATCTTTAAACGCGCTTGGCTCAGGCGGTTTTTTTGGCAAAGGACTTGGTAAAAGCGAAATGAAATTAATGTATTTGCCTGAAGCGCACACAGATTTTATTTTTCCAATTATAGGAGAAGAGCTTGGTTTTCTTGGAGCAGGCGCAGTAATTGCTTTTTTTATATATCTGTTTTTGAAAGGTATGAAAATGAGTAAACGTATGCCTGACGTTTTTTCGCAGTATTTGTGCTTAGGGATAACATTCTTTATTGTTTTTCAAGCTATTATCA
Source organism: Candidatus Endomicrobiellum pyrsonymphae (assembly GCF_020328025.1). Classification (NCBI taxonomy): domain Bacteria; kingdom Pseudomonadati; phylum Elusimicrobiota; class Endomicrobiia; order Endomicrobiales; family Endomicrobiaceae; genus Candidatus Endomicrobiellum; species Candidatus Endomicrobiellum pyrsonymphae. The sequence continues at coordinate 16,348 of NZ_JAIXMZ010000010.1, forward strand.
ACTTGTCAGTCGCTACAGGTGTTTTTCCTGCAAAAGGATTACCATTACCTTTTATCTCATTTGGAGGAACTTCTCTTGTTATAACAATGGCATCCGCAGGAATACTAATTAACTTATCACAATATAACAAAAATCTTGGTATCAGGCAGTAATGTCGTTATCGTGGAAGGCAAACAATGGTAAGTAAAAACATAATTATCGCTGCAAGCGGAACCGGAGGGCATATTTATCCTGGTATAGCTTTGGCAAAAGAGTTTAAATATCAAGGATATAATCCAATTTTTTTTATAAATAATAATACTGCATCCACAGAAATATTAAAGTTTGAAGAATTTGAATACATTGCATTTGCTACTTTGGGAATGCCGAGAAAAATTTCTTTTTCTTTTATTCCTTTTCTTTGCAAAATGATAATTTCTTTTCTTAAAGCTTTAAAACAAATTGCGACATTAAGACCTGTAGCGGTCATAGGCACAGGCGGATATATTGCAGCGCCTATTATTTTTGCGGCAAAGATACTAGATAAAGAAACTTTTATTCACGAACAAAACACTGTACCTGGAAAAGCAAATATATTTTTAAATAAAATAACCGATAAAACGTTTATAAGTTTTAAATACTCTGAAAAATATTTCAAAAATAAGAATGTTATCGTTTCAGGATACCCCGTGAGGGAAGATATTTTAACCGCTACGAAGGGAAAAGCGATAAAATTGTTTGGTCTCAAAGATAACATTGTTACGATATTGGTTTTTGGCGGAAGTCTTGGAGCTGTAAAGTTAAATGAAATCGCGCGCGAATCTCTTGCTGATTTATCTCTTAAGAACAAAATTCAAGTTTTGCATATAACAGGTTCCAAAAATTATGATAAAATACAAAAGCAGATTGAAAATAATCAAAACTACAAAGTATTTGGATATCTTCACAATATTGCAGATGCTTATGCAGCAAGCGATATTGTGATATGTCGCTCCGGGGCAGGAACTATTTTTGAACTAAAAGCTTTGGGAAAGTCTGCGATTGTTGTTCCGTATCCTTATGCCACAGATAATCATCAATACTGGAATGCAAAAGAAATAGAAGAAGATAAAAAAGTAATACTAATAGAAGAAAAATATCTAACAAAAGAAAAATTGAGCAAAGCCTTATATATACTTAAAGATAACATAAAAAATACTGTAATTAAAAATATTGTGAAAACGCCACAAAAATTAATGTTTGAGGAAATAAAAAAATGTATAGAATCTTAATTTCAAACGACAAAACTACAAAGGTATAAAAGTCGTTCCCTTGAGAGTATGAGCTTGCGATGAAAATGTTGAAACAGTAGTGGACAAAAACGGGAATTTTTCGTACAGATTACAGTAAGATATATTCCCGAACGTAAAAATAAAGGAACCGACGTGGATATGGCGGACAAAGGTTATATTTCCGTTACTTCACTGCAAATAGAGCATACAGATTTTGCATTAATAAAAGAAATAAAACTATAGTCGGTCGTGTGAATTTTATGGAAGAATTTAAATTAGTGTCTAAATTTAAGCCATCCGGCGATCAGCCCCATGCAATTGACGAACTTTATCATAATTATTTAACCGGTAAAAATTCGCAAGTTTTGCTTGGCGTTACGGGTTCTGGTAAAACGTTTGTTATGGCAAATGTTATTGAAAAACTTCAAAAGCCTACACTCATAATATCTCCAAATAAAGTTTTGGCATCACAAACTTATGCTGAGTTTAAGTCTTTTTTTCCAAACAATGCCGTAGAATATTTTATATCTTATTATGACTATTACCAGCCCGAAGCATATATTCCTTCAAGCGATACGTATATAGAAAAAGATGCGTCAATAAACGATCACATAGACAGACTTCGCTTAAAAGCAACAACGTCTCTTCTTGAAAGAAAAGATGTTATCGTAGTCGCTTCTGTTTCGTGTATATACAATCTTGGTTCTCCAAAAGACTATCAAAACATGTGCGTTACAATAACTGTAGGACAAGAAAAACCTATAAAACGCCTTTTAGTTGAACTTATTGCAAGTCATTATGAAAGAAATGAAGTGGAATTTATAAGAGGAAGATTCAGAGCAAAAGGGGACACTGTTGAAATTTTTCCTGCATATCTTGAAACCGCCATTAGAATTGAATATTATGGCGATATGGTTGAAAGTATAAAGGAATTTAATCCTATAACTGGAGAAGCTCTTAATAAAAAAAATGTGGCATGTATTTATCCTGCAAAACTTTTCGTCACAGATAAAGAAAAAATTGAAAACGCGTCAAAAACAATAAAAGAAGAATTAAGCGAACGTATTGTCGTTCTTAAATCTCAAAATAAACTTCTTGAAGCTCAGCGTCTTGAACAAAGAACAAAATACGATATGGAGATGTTGAAGGAAACAGGTTCTTGTAATGGCGTTGAAAATTATTCAAGACATTTATCTGAAAATCCTCAGGGAACAAGACCAACAACTCTTATAGATTATTTTCTGCAGGAAAATAATGATTTTTTAATGATAGCCGACGAATCGCATATATCTCTTCCGCAGATAAGAGGGATGTATGAGGGCGACAGGAGCAGAAAACAAACTCTTGTAGATTTTGGATTTAGACTTCCATCAGCCTTAGACAACAGACCTTTAAAATTTCCAGAATTTGAAACTCTTGTAAGGAAATTCATGATGGTTTCTGCAACGCCCGGGGTCTATGAGCTAGAAAGAAGCAAAAAACATACAGTGGATTTAATTATTCGTCCTACGGGACTTGTTGATCCGGAAGTTGTTATACGTCCCATTAATAATCAAATACAGGATTTAATGCAGGAAATACAAAAAATCACAAACAAAAATCAGAGAACTTTAGTTGCTACGCTAACAAAAAAAATGTCAGAAGATTTGGCGTTTTATTTAAAAGAAAAAGGCTTTAAAGTAGAATATTTGCATTCTGAAATAGATACTTTGGCAAGAATTGAAATACTTAAAAATCTACGACTTGGCAAGTTTGACGTTTTAGTCGGAATAAACCTCTTAAGAGAGGGATTAGATTTGCCTGAAGTTTCTTTGGTAGCTGTTTTAGATGCTGACAAAGAGGGGTTTTTGCGTTCAGAACCAACTCTTATTCAGATTTGCGGAAGAGCGTCAAGAAACGTTGACGGACGGGTCATTTTTTATGCAGACACAATTACGGGTTCTATGCAAAGAGCTTTGACAGAAATGAATCGCCGTAGAAAAAAGCAGATTGAGTACAATAAAAAAAATAATATTACGCCAAAAACAATCGTTAAAGCAGTTCGCGAACTTGATGAATTTAGAAATTTGTCAAGACAAAAATCTATAACGCATATTGTCGCAGAAGAACAATTAGATTATAAAATTACTCCAAAGAACATAAATGACATAATAAAAGAAATAGAAATCAAAATGAGAGACGCTGCTGAAAATTTAGATTTTGAATCAGCGGCGATATTAAGGGATAGAATGATTGAATTTAAAAATATGAAATCAAAAAAATCAATGCCGTATAAGAAAAAAAGTAAAAAGAAGGTTGTATAAATTTAACAAATACCCAAAATTCAGCGCTCGTTCGGTTTGACATATCGTCAAATTTTTGTCAGAATACCCCTTTGCGGGAGTGAAAATCGCTCTGAACTGGTGTTAATTATTGTAGCAAACGCGGTAGCTGTTTCTGTAGTTGTAGGGGCGGTTTATTTGGTAAGCGCTTTGATACAGGTAAAGAAAACAGCAATAGAGCTTGAAAGCGCAATGCGCAAACTCAGTACCAAATTGGATATTGTCAGTAAAGTTTCAGACAAGGTTGTGTCTATAAAGGAGAAGTTAGCATCTCCTGTTGTTTCAGCGTTTTCTCTTCTATTTCACATCGTTTCAAGCATTAATAAAAGAAGAAAGACAGACGTATGGGGAAAATGAGCGATAATAAAGATACTCTTGTGGTTTTTGTTTTGGGTAGTTGATTGGTACAGCTCTCGAGGATTTTGTATGCCCTTAGGGGGGGGAACTAGGCGTAATATTAAAAAGTTTAGTGCGGAAATATCAGATACGATAAGCGCTTTAAGTGAAAACTTGACGGAAACTGGACGTAAAGTTTAGAAAGAAGATAAAGAAAGGGGTTTATCTAGCAGAGATAAAATGAGCGAAGTTTTTGAAACGGGTAAAAAAGCTTTCAAAGAATATGCAAAAAAAGATTGACAATATATAAAGTTAGTTGAACGTAGAATTTTGAGCATGCTGAGGTAGCTCAGTTGGTAGAGCACAGGTCTGAAAAACCTGGTGTCGACAGTTCGATTCTGTCCCTCAGCATGTCATACATAATCCAAATCAAATTTTAAAAACTCGACTGAAAACAAAAAATCATCGAAAAATAAAGCAATTGAAAACACTTAAAAACATTCAAGAACAAATTGTAAGACTAAAATAAGACTAACTAAAATGGAAGTTTTGATACTGTGCTTTGATTTATGTAGGCTTGACTTACATTAGCATATATCATTCGTCGTTTCTGTATTAGACTGTCCCAATAGTTCTTTTACGGCGTTTGTGAATGTTTTTGAGTTGTTAACGATGTAATATTTAGTAGCTTCTATCGACGGTAAATATTGGCAGTTCAAAGTTATCAAGTCTTAACAATCTTTAACAAGTTTTAACATTTTCTGCTTACAAATTGCTTACAATTCTATATTTGACAAAACTATCAAAAAGCGTTATCATAATCAGTAGTTGCTAATGGCTGTTGACATTGTAGGGAGGGGCTAAAATGAATTTCAAAAAACTTGTGCAAGTTGTGAATTATGTTTTAGCAAAGTATGACTATAGGTTAAACTATACAAAGCTAATAAAATTGCTTTATATTTCTGATAGGGAATGCCTTAATAAGTGGAATTTTGCTATTTCAGGAGATTCCTATGTTTCAATGAAACAAGGTCCCGTATTGAGCGGACTTTATAACCTTATTTTAGAAAATAGTTCGCGCTGCGCTCCCACAGAACTTGCCGAGTGGAAGTGTTGTTTTTACCAGGAAGATAATGATTTGATTTCCAAAATAGAGTACAAATGTTCTTATGGTGAACTTTGTGATGCTGAAACGGATATTCTTGACTCAGTCGATAAAAAATACCACACTCGCAAATACGGCTATTTGATAAAAGAAGTTCATAAATTCCCAGAATGGAATAAAGATGCAGAAAAGTATAATACCTCTTATTCCTTGCCTAAACAGTCAATTCTTCGTAGTTTAAATAAATCAGAGAAAGAAATTAAAGCAATAATAGACAACGAACAGACTTTGTCGCAATTAGATGAAAGTTTTAAAGAAAAAGGCTTGATGATATGAGTCAATCTAATGTCATCAGAGGAAAAGCTTTTTGGAAATTAGACGAATCAGAAAAAAGGCATCTTTACTTTGTTCTTTCAGAACCAAATATGGATAATATCGTTCTTGTTGTAAACGCTACAGATGTGTTAAATGTTCCAGCCTGTCATGATAAGTCTTGCGTATTAGATATCGGAGAACATCGTGCAATAACAAAGAAATCCGTTGTGTATTATCGTGTGTCAAAAGAGTTTAGAGCATCAGAGATACTGTTAGAGTTAAGTAAAAAAGAGTTAATACTAGAAGTAGATTTGTCAACGCCAACTCTACTTAAAATACAAAATGGAGCAAAAAACAGTAAGCTGTTACCTAAGAAGTTGAGAAAGTATTTTGAAAAATTCTGAATATACAACGGTGCTACGCTTGCTAAAAAATCCAATTTTAACACGCTATTTTTTGATTGCCTCTTTGCATCAAGTCCGTGTTTTGCTATGTTGATATGTGTATATTTTAGATACTTCGCCGTCATAGAATCTCTAACTTCATTTATAAAAGTATCTGTATCAAGTTTATTATATTTTTGCTGAATTTTTGTAATATCTTGGAAGACATTAAGCGATTGCGTTAAAAACGCTTCGTCAATTTTTTTAAAATCCCCTTTCTCTAATAACTCCTTCATAGATTCCTTTTTGCTATAAATTGTTGGATATTTTTTTCTGTCAACAGGATATAGTCGGGATTAATTTCATAGGCAATATAACTTCCATTGTTTTGTAAGGCAGATATACACTCCGAACCGCTACCACAAAAAGGAATTATAACAGTGTAATCATTTTTATTTGGGCGACAAGATTTAAGCAATTTATCTGTTAAAGACAACGGTTTTTGCGTTGGGTGAATTATCAAATCGTGTTTTTCGTGAAGTTTTCTTTCCGTCGGTGTAATAATCTTTTCGCAAGTCTTGCAATAAATAATTCTTTCTTTTAATGACGCTCCACCTGCAAGCGTGGATTCACGAATAACATCTCGCGGCAAGGCTCCGTTTCTATTTGCGTTATAGACAGTTTCTTTACCGCCAAATCTTGCGCTTGCAGATTTAGGACGAACTCTTCCCGCGCTACCCTTTAAAAAACCTTCGGTATATGGTTCCCTAACTTCATCACGATTAAAAATTGGATTATCTCGCCAACAGCATAAAATAGATTCGTGACTTCTTTGCCAAAAATGCAATGAAGGAACATTTTTATTCGTATAATACCAAGTAAGCCATCTGTGATGTTCCATTGGCAACAATACTGAGATATGCGCCAATATTTCGTCAAATCCATAAATAAACATAGTTCCTGTTGGTTTTAATAATCTTTGGCATTCTAATAACCAAAGTTTGACCCACTCTATGTAATCTACATGTTTTTGTTTGTCAGAATCGTTACCAAAATCTTTGCCAACATTATAAGGCGGATCGACAATGATTATATCTGCACTATTGTTAGGTATTTTTTTCATTCCTCTAATACAATCTTCATTATATATTCTGTTTAGTTTCATATTCCTAACATACATTGTCTCAACAATCCGTCAAAGCTATTGTTTTAACATCAAGTCGCCGTCATTTCTTGCAAGCTCAGCTCGCATACTTCAACAACATGCTAAATCTCATCTGGTGTTGCTATATAACCCTTTATTGCCGATGCTGCCACTACTGCGGGATTTGCCAAAAACACTTGCGATTCAACGTGACCCATTCTGCCCACAAAATTTCTGTTCGTAGTTGAGATACATTTTTCTCCTGATGCGAGAATACCCATATGTCCGCCCAAGCAAGGTCCGCAAGTCGGCGCTGAAATTATAGCGCCTGCGTCCGCAAATATTTTAAGCAAGCCTTCTGCTAAAGCTTGTGAATAGACTGCTGGTGTAGCTGGAATTACAAGCGTTCTTACATTAGAATTTACTTTTTTACCTTTTTTTATAATTGTAGCAGCTATTCTTAAATCTTCAATTCTGCCGTTAGTGCAAGAACCTATTACTGCTTGGTCTATATAAGTTCTCTTTGTGTCTTTTACTGCTTTTGTGTTAGATGGCAAGAAAGGCATTGCTACTTGAGGTAAAATCTTTTCGCAATCTATTTCAAGTGTCTTCAAATACTTTGCGTTTTTATCGCTCATATAAAATTTATATTTTCTTTGAGCTATTTTTGACACATATTTTTCTGTAATTTCATCAGGGGTAAATATCCCATTTTTTCCGCCAGCTTCAATAGCCATGTTTGCTATTGTAAATCTATCTGCCATTGTAAGTTTTTTGCATAACGGTCCTGTAAATTCCATTGCATTATACAAAGCTCCGTCAACGCCAATAGAGCCTATTATGTAAAGAATAATATCTTTGCCGCTTACCCATTTATTTAGCTTACCTGTCAAGACAAATCTAAGTGAATTTGGAACTTTAAACCAAACTTTACCTGTTGCCATCGCCGCGGCAACGTCTGTTGAACCTCCGCCCGTCGAAAATGCGCCTAACGCTCCGTAAGTACATGTGTGCGAGTCTGCCCCTATAACAACATCGCCCGGAAGAACAATTCCTTTTTCTGGAAGAATAGCATGTTCTACTCCGCAGTTTCCACCTTCAAAATAATGTTTTATTTTCTGTTCTTTTGCAAATTCTCTTACAAATTTAACATGTTCTGCGCTCAAGATATCTTTATTTGGAGTAAAATGATCCATAACCAAAGCTATTTTGTTTTTATCAAAAACTTTTTTTGCGCCTGATTTTCTAAATTCTTTAATTGCCAAAGGCGCAGTAACATCGTTTGAAAGCGCTATGTCTATTTTCGGTTCTATAAATTCGCCGGGTTCAACAACTTTTTTGCCACAATGCACAGCTAATATTTTTTCCGTAATGGTACTGTTCATTTATTTCCCCTTGTTGTTCGATAATTATAGCCAATCAACCTTATAGAAAGGCGCATCAAAATATGAAGTTAGTCGACTATAGCCTTATTAATAACCTGCATATAAGCTTTTGTGCTGGCTTCAACGATATCCGTCGATGCTCCTTTACCGGAATAAACCATTCCTTTGTATTTTGCCTTTAGAAAAACTTCTCCAAGCGCATCTTCGCCTGAAGAAACAGCTCTTAAAGAGAATTCTGTAAGTTTTATGTCCATCTTTACTATTTTATCTATAGCTTTATATGCGGCGTCAACAGGACCGCTACCACAGGCTGCTTCTCGAAAAACTATTGGTTTTGCTTGTTTTTTATTATTTTCATTTTTCAGTATTTTTACCGTTGCTGTGGGAACTGTCCCTGTGCCTGAAGCGGCGCTGAAATAATCTAAAACAAAAGTTTCTTTACAACAAGAAGTAGCTCCTTCTTCAATTAGCGCAACTATATCCTCGTTAAAAACCGTCTTCTTTTTATCTGCCAAATTTTTAAATTTTTCAAATAATAATTCAGATTCTTTATTTGCAAGCCTATATCCCAAATCTTTAATTCTTTTAAAAAATGCATGTCTGCCTGAATGTTTACCTAAAACTAAAGAACTTTCGGGAACGCCCACGTCGGACGGGTTCATAATTTCATAAGTTTCTCTTGCTTTCAAAATACCATCTTGATGAATTCCCGACTCGTGAGCAAATGCGTTTGCTCCAACAATAGCTTTATTTACTTGTACTGAAATACCCGTTAGTCTCGAGACAAGTTTGCTTGCATTGTACAACTCATTCGTTTTGATTGAATGACGAACATTGTAATAATGCGGTCTTACCCTTAATGCCATTGCAAGTTCTTCAAGAGAAGCGTTGCCGGCTCTTTCTCCTATTCCGTTGATAGTACATTCGACTTGTCTTGCTCCGTTTTCAATTGCAGATAACGAATTTGCAACTGCAAGTCCTAAATCGTTATGACAGTGGACGCTTATGATTGTCTTATCGATATTATGCGCTCTCTTTTTAATTTCAGCTATTTTATTGCCAAACTCAACAGGGGTTGTATATCCCACAGTGTCTGGAATATTTACTGTATTTGCGCCTGCGTCTATCACAGCTTCTACAACTTTACACAAGAAGTCCATATCCGACCTTCCGGCATCCTCAGCGGAAAACTCTATATCGTTACATAAACCTTTACCGTATTTTACAGCTTTTACAGCCATATTTAAAATTTGCGTTCTTGTTTTTTGAAGTTTCTTTTTAATATGTAAATCGGAAGTTGCCAAAAATATATGTATTCTTGGTTTTTTTGCATATCTTACCGCGTCCCAACATGTTTTTATGTCTTTTTCAGACGCTCTACATAACCCTGCAATAGTTGATGTTTTAATTTGTCGAGATATTGTCTCTACAGCGTCGAAATCTCCCGGACTTGAAACAGGAAATCCAGCTTCAATAACGTCAACGCCTAAAACAGCAAGCTGATTTGCGACAAGCAATTTTTCTTTTAAATTCATGCTTGCACCGGGAGACTGCTCGCCGTCTCTTAATGTTGTATCAAAAAATATTACTTTGTCTTTTTTCATTTTTAGTTCTCTGCTTTGTGTCGCAACAGTTTTCCTGCACAAGTATATATAAAAATGTATTCTTTTGCAATAAAATGTAGAATCTCGTGACATAATAGACTTTTTATTTTACTCCGCGCGCTAGGTACAGAGTACGCCCCTACGCAAGCATACTACGCGCCTTCCCTCATTTGTGGTATTACTCACAGCATCCTTTTAACTAGACTAGGAGCGCGCAGAAGTCTCTCGTGAAACTTTTGTGAATTTTTTTTTTGTGTTTTTAAGAATGGACTTGTCAAATTTAAGATATAAAATATTTACGAAATCTTTATGATTCTTAGCTTTTTCCTTGCGGACCCGTATTATATCAAATCAAATTCTTAATTTACAAGTCAACCCTAAAGTCAAAGGGAAAAGGGACATTTTTAAAACGATTTCACAGCGAAGAAGTTTTAACGAATGGAGCGATTTTAAAGCTATAGAGTTTCAAAAGATTTTTATACTATGATTCCACTGTCTTCAAACTTTTCTTCTCCAACTTGTTCTTCACCATCAAAAATCTCCTCAACTATAACTATGAAAAAAAAATTCACAAAAGTTTCACGAGAGACTTCTGCGCGCTCCTAGTCTAGTTAAAAGGATGCTGTGAGTAATACCACAAATGAGGGAAGGCGCGTAGTATGCTTGCGTAGGGGC
>NZ_JAIXMZ010000072.1:0-2189 GCF_020328025.1 Candidatus Endomicrobiellum pyrsonymphae
GATATATGAAGATTATAAGTATATCCCAAAATGTTGTATTATAATCCATACAAAGAATATTAACACTGTGACGMCTACAAACTTTGTTTTATTACTCAAATGTGAGTATTTTATATATCTAGTTTGTAGKCGTCACAGTGTTAATATTCTTTGTATGGATTATAATACAACATTTTGTTATATTGTCAAGTCTTAGTTCTTAAGAGGATGGGAACAGAAAATTCAATGCCAATAAAGAAATCTAATATCATTATAAACAAAAGTAAGACTTCTCTCTTGGAATTAAAAAGAGAGTTGTTTTCTCTTTTGCAAAAATACAGGATTCCAAATAAAAATATTGTATATTCTAAGAATAATGATTTTGAAAATATCCAATATTTCTGTCGTGAGATTCAAGATGTGCTTTTTGATTTATATGGTCAAGAAACAACTTCTCAGCTACCATCTGAAAAGATATATGAAGATTATAAGTATATCCCAAGAATTAAGGAAAACCACTTTCAAGTATATAGTCGCAGGTATATTGGCAATAAACATAAATTATTATCGTGGATTTTTTCTATTATTACAAAAGAATGTTTGGGCAATTCTTTCGCAGATATTTTTTCAGGAACAGGGATAATAGCAGCAGAGGCAAGCAGAATCTATAAAAAAATTATCGTTAATGATTTTTTATATTCTAATTATGCTATTTATAAAGCATTTTTTGAAAATGCTAAGTATAATCTTATGAAAATAGAGGCAATTATTAATAGTTATAATTCTGTTAGCCCGGCATATATATCGGATAATTATTTTTCTCGTAATTTTGGCGGTAGGTTTTTTAGCGCCAACGACGCTAAAAAAATAGGATTTATTAGGGATAATATAGAAAATAATAAGACAAATTTAACGGAGAAAGAATACTATATTTTAATAACTTCTCTAATTTATTCCGTTGATAAAATTGCAAATACAGTTGGGCATTTTGACGCATATATTAAAAAATCGGACATGAAAGATAGTTTTGTGTTAAAGCAAATTGATGTTTTTCCCATTGACGACATAAGCATATATAGACAAGATGCCAACTTGTTGGTAAAAAATATATCCGCCGATATAGTTTATATTGACCCGCCTTATAATTCCAGACAATACAGTCGTTTTTATCATGTGCTTGAAAACTTAACAAAATGGAATAAGCCAGAACTTTACGGAATAGCCTTAAAACCGCAAGCCGAAAATATGAGCGATTATTGTAGAGCAAATGCAAAATCAAAATTCTACGAGCTTATAAAAGATTTACAAGCAAAATATATTGTAGTTTCGTATAATAACACTTATGATTCAAAAAGTGATTCTTCAAAAAATAAAATTTCATTAGACAATATAAAAAACATTTTAGAGAACAAAGGCTCCACTAAAATTTTTGACAAAGATTACAGGTATTTTACGGCAGGCAATACCGATTTTCAGAATCACAAAGAATATTTATTTGTAACAAGGGCAAAAAGTGCCAAACATAATTAAGCGCTCTCCGTTGTTTTATATCGGAGACAAATATAAACTGTTAAAACAATTGCTTCCGTTGTTTCCAGCAAGAATTAATAATTTCTATGAGCCATTTATTGGCGGTGGTAGCGTGTTTTTAAATGTATCTGCAAATGGGTATATCTTGAACGATTTAAACAAACATCTTATCTCAATACATCAGTTTTTAAAAGATAATGCCGACAGTAACAAAAGGTTTTTTAACAAGATTTACCAAATTGCCGTTAAGTATAGTTTATCGCGTTCTTTTAAGGAAGACATTGTCTCGCAAGATTTAAAAGACACATATAAAAAAACTTATTATGCGCAATTTAATAAAATAGGCTATGACAATTTAAAAATATTAGTAAATGAAAACAAAGAAAATAACCCGTTAATACTTTATCTCTTAGTTATTTATGGTTTTAATAGAATGTTAAGATTTAACGGCGGCGGCAAATTTAATCTGCCAGTTGGCAATGTTGATTTTAATAAAAATGTTGAAAGAGCATTATTAAATTACTTCTCTTTTGTTAAAGATAAAAACATTTCTTTTACTTCTTGTGATTTTGAAAAATTTATTAAATCTCAAAAATTTACTAACAATGACTTTGTTTATTTAGATCCTCCTTATTTAATAGCAGAAACTGAATATAATAAGCGTTGGGACGAACATTCTG
>NZ_JAIXMZ010000072.1:2199-5773 GCF_020328025.1 Candidatus Endomicrobiellum pyrsonymphae
ACTGAATATAATAAGCGTTGGGACGAACATTCTGAAAGGAGATTATTGCATATGCTTGACCTGCTTGATAAAAAAAATATTAAATTTGCTTTATCAAATGTTACCCACTATAAAGAATGCAAAAATGAATTGTTGATAAATTGGAAAAAACAATATAAAAGCCATATTGTTGATAGTCATTATATCAATTATCATAATAACGGTAAAAAAAATATCAGAGAAGTTTTGATAACAAATTATTGAGAAAGGACATGGTTCAAAAAAGGGCAGAATACAAACCATTATTATTTACTACAACAATGAGAAATCCCGAACGTCTGAAGGCATTTCTTGTTGTTCTTATGGAATATAATGAGAAACTTTTGACAGATTCTGTTATAGAAAAGGTTGCTAAAAGTTTAATCCAAAAAGGATTATACAAACCTACGAAAGTTTCTGTCTCCGTTAAGAATAAATGGAACTCAGGGATAAAACTGAATAAGAAAGAAGTTGATAAAATTTTTACAGATAATCCTCAACAACATAAAGAAGCTAGTTTTGAAAAAGGCTGGGCATCGCGTTTTGATACTTGGTTTAAATTGGCAAAGGAACTTGGATTTGTGTGGTATTTTCCTAATGAAAAAATAAAATTTTCAGATAGCGGCAAAATATTGTTAGATTTTGCAAACCCTGAAAATGAACTATTTGTTTTTGCCAATGCTTTTGCTAAATATCAAAGGAATAATCCGTTTAGGGCAGTTGCGAATAAAAATACTCCATTGATTTTATTGATAAAAACTATAAATTTTCTTAATGAAAGAAAAGAAACAAACGGAATTTCAAGAAAAGAATTACCTTTGCTTTTGTGTTGGCAAGATGACAACGCAAAAAGTTTATCAGAAGCAATAATAAAAATCAGAGAAAAATATGGATATACTCCGAGTAACGAGATAATACTTTCTGCTTGCTATAAATTATTGAATGATACAATCAGAGATGATGAATCTATTCTTGTGGATTATCCCGACGATTTTATAAGAAAAATGCGTTTGACGGGTTTGTTTTCGTTAAGAGGGAATGGACGTTTTATAGATATAAACTCAAAAGAACAAGCAGTTACAGACTATGTTGAAAAAAATTATGATGTTAATAAAGATTTCGCTTCTGAAAAAGATTTCTTTAATTATATCGGCAGTGTTGATAAAAATTTATTAGATAAATTCTCGATTGCCAAAACTAAAGTAAAAACTACAAAAGACGAACTGCAAAAATGGGTAGAATATTATTCTTGGAATGCTCTTAAAGAAGAATTATTGAATTTAGCGAACAAAAAAACAACAAAAGACGAATTTTTAAGTGTTATAGAACAGCCTTTAAGATTAGAATTTTTAATTTCAATGGCCTTATTAAAGAAATTGCGCAATATTTCAGTAACTCCAAATTTTATTTCTGATGACGAAGGATTGCCTACAAGTTTTGCTTCTGGAGGCAACCCTGATATAGAATGTCTTGAGAATAACGACACAATACTCGTTGAAGTTACACTACTCACAGGAACACAACAACATATAAGAGAATCATTCTCAACGCGTAGGCATTTGGAGACGTTTATAAATAAAGGCATTAAAGCATATTCTGTTTTTATATCTCCACAAACTTTTATTGATACAAAGAGATACTTTAATTTTATAAAAAACGACGGCTTTGAAATCCGAACCTCAGAAATTTCCACTTTTGTTAATGCTCTTGAAAATTTTAAAACATTAAATGAAGTAACTTCTTTTGTTAATGCTCTTGAAAATTGTAAAATATTAAATGAAGTAACTTCTGCTTTTTAAAAAATAAGTCCGTTTAATATTTAAACGTGGATTCCCAATTACAGCGTTTGAGAATGACGAATTCACAAGGAATATGGAGCTTTGGTTTTAGATATAAAAGTGCCTGATATCTTTAAAGAAGCAATTAAAAATTTATTAGACTTTTGGAAATAAAAAAAATGAATGAGTCTTTTATAAAATCACCATTGAACTATATCTGCGGGAAGTATAAAATACTTTCTCAGATAGTACCTTTGTTTCTAAAAGATATAAATTGCTTTGTTGATTTGTTTGTAGGCGAAGCAAATGTAGGATTAAATGTTAAGGCTAAGAAGATAGTGTTAAATGACAATTTAACCTATGTAATAGACTTATATAGAAAATTACAAATAACCTCTCGGGAAAAGGTTTTAGAGTATATATATAACAGAATTGATAAGCATGCTCTATCTCTACAGATATATCAGTTTGAGGAAGGAATACAACAAGACAAAAAATCCGTTAGATTTATTTGTTCTAATTGCTTATTCTTTTAATCATCAGATAAGATTTAATAATAGCCACGAATTTAACAAACCCTTCGGTAAAGATAGAAGTTGTTATAATTCTTCCATAGAAAGTAATCTAAAATCTTTTATCAATAAATTGCAAAAGAGGGACATTGAGTTTATTCAACCAATTTTAAAAATTTTGATTTATCATTATTAAGCGATAATGATTTTGTATATTGCGACCCGCCATATCTAAAAGCATAAAAGACGACATAAATTGAAATTGAAGATTTTTAGAAACTAAATCAAAGAGATGATATTTGTCAAAACCTTAAGACACACATTCGCAAGCAAGCTAACAATACAAGGAGTAAGCATATATACAGCAAGTCAGCTTTTAGGACATTCAAATATAAAAACCACTATGATTTATGCTCATTTATCAAAGGAACATTTGATGGAATCAATAGACATTTTGGACTACAATATATGACGATAAGACTAATTATGAGTGAAAAGAAATAATGACAGTATTACACACGAAACTTTTTATGATAAAAACAAGATTGACAAAAACCTAAACACTCTTACTATTGAAAATTTGCTTAAAACAATTTCGGATTTAAAGCTCAACGCAGTTGTTAATTAAGATGTTAAAAGCATTGCTTTTTTTGTCCATAACGAGTCTAAATATCAACTGATAATAAATTTGCTAAAATATAGTAAGGGGATTTACTTTGCAGGATTTTAAGTGATAATTCCGTAAAATTATTAGAACATTGTATAGCAATCTTTTGCGGTTAGGCATTGGCGAGCTGTTTAGGAAATAAATAAAGACAAAGTAAAGAGCGCAAAATAGAGAATGAACGGCAACACCGCAGTTGAAGTAATTAGATGTCCTAATGTCAATAGGTAAAGAAGAGAGGGAAGAAGGAGAGAGTTATGAGAAAAATTTTGTTTATCGTTTTGTTTATGTATTTGGCTGTTATTTGTTTTGCATCCAAATCTATAGAAATAAAAGAATTGAAACTTATGCAATAAAAGACAAAAAATAATTTTACTTGCAAGTCGAATTTTGGTTTAATTGATTATGAAATTTTATAAGAGAATGCAGACAAGAAAAGTAAATATCGGAAACGTTACAATAGGAGGAGGTTCTCCTGTTGTAATTCAGTCCATGACAAATACAAATTCGAGTGATTGGAAAGCCACAGTAAAGCAGATAAAACAGCTCGAAGAAGCGGGCTGTGAAATTGTTCGAGTTTCTCTTCCTGATATGGAGTCAGC
>NZ_JAIXMZ010000073.1:0-5563 GCF_020328025.1 Candidatus Endomicrobiellum pyrsonymphae
AAGCTGACATATGTTCAACATCAATATTTGCATCTGTTGATGTATATTTTGGATGCACAACATTACCACCTGCTACTAAAAAGAGAGTAGGTTGTGTATGCCGCCGAATCCGACTATTCGATGATGTAGCAGATTAAATTTAATTAGCATAGGGTTTTTGTGAAATTTCTGTGAGAAGATAGAAAATTTCCTATAAAATGTGGTAGAAAGCACTTACTAAAAAAGGAAAATCAAATATTCATAATAAAAATACGAGGAGAGATGTATGAAAGTCAGCTATTTTTTGGTACAATGCCAACATGAATAGAGATATTGATTCCATATTAGAGAAAGCGGTTCAATCTCATAATCTAAACGAAAAAGAGATTTTATATCTTCTTAAAACAAAAGACGAAAAAAAACTATTTAACACTGCAAATGAAACGCGTAAAAAATACGTCGGCGATGAAGTACACCTGCGAGCGCTCGTCGAGTTTTCAAATTACTGTAAACAAAATTGCCTTTACTGCGGATTAAGAAGAGATAATTCCAAAGTAAAAAGATATCGTATAGACCCTCAATACATTATAGAACTGGCAAAAAAAGCAAAAAGTTACGGTTATAAAACTATTGTTTTACAATCAGGTGAAGATTCTTATTATACAGTAGAAAGAATGGCAAGAATCATATCCCATATAAAAGATTTAGATATTGCGTTGACATTAAGTATTGGCGAAAAAACCTTTGAAGAATATAAAACATACCGCGACGCTGGCGCAGACAGATATTTATTAAGAATTGAAACGACAGACGAAAATCTTTATGCCAAGCTCAATCCCGGAATGAGTTTAAAAAATAGAATGCAGTGTATTGAAAATATAAAGAATCTTGGCTATGAAGTCGGTTCCGGAATAATAGTGGGTCTCCCGGGACAAACACTGGAAAGTATTGCAAAGGATATTATTTATCTTAAATCAATTCCCGTTGACATGGCTGGAATCGGACCGTTTATTTATCATCCAAATACTTCGATTGAAAATATTGAAGGTAATTTTTTTAATCTATCACTCAAAATTATGGCTGTTTTGCGTTTGATTCTGCCTGACATTAATATACCTGCAACAACCGCGATGGAAACGTTAAATCCCAACGGACGTTTGATTGCTTTACAGAGTGGCGCAAATGTAGTGATGCCAAATGCTACCGAAACAATTTATAGAAGGCATTATGAAATATATCCCGGAAAAATTTGTTTGGGTGATTCGCCTGCTCATTGCAGAGGTTGTATTGAAAATAAGATTAAATCTATAAACAGATACGTATCTAGTGGAAAGGGATTTCATATAAGGCAAGGGTTTAATAAATGAAAATATTGGTTGGACTAAGCGGCGGAGTAGATTCTGCAGTTGCGGCTTATTTATTAAAAAAACAAGGACATGAAGTTACAGGCGCTATGATGTCTATATGGGATGGTTCTATACCTACGCCCAAAACTAAGGACGCAAGCGCGTGTCTTGGACCTGAAGACAAAGATATCGAAGTAACTCATAAAGTAGCAGAGTTCCTCAAAATACCGCTACACATATTAGATTGCCGCGAAGAATACAAAAAAGTTGTTATTGAAAGCTTTAGAAATGAATATAAAGAAGGTCGGACACCAAACCCTTGCGTATGGTGTAATGCTTATATTAAATTCGGCGTTTTGCCTGCCACGGCAAAAAAAATAGGACTTGTTTTTGACAAATTTGCTACAGGACATTATGCTAATATAAGTTTTAACGATTCTTTAAACATGTATCAGTTGCGCAAAGCTATCGATCAGAAGAAAGACCAGACTTATTTTTTATACAGACTTACGCAGAAAATTCTTTCTGAGACCATTTTCCCTCTTGGAAAATACACAAAAAATCAAATAAGAGATATCGCAAAAGAAATAGAACTTCCTGTTGCAGAAAAGCCCGATAGCCAAGATTTTTACTGTGGAGATTACAATAACATATTGCAATTCCCCACTAATCAAGGCGACATTATAGACAAAACCGGAAAAGTTCTCGGCAAACACGACGGAATTTGGAACTATACAATCGGGAAACGTAAAGGACTTGGGCTTTCAGGAGGCACAAAATATCCTTTATACGTTATAAATATTTTAGCTAAACAAAATATTATTGTAGTAGGTACAAAAGAAGATTTGTATTCTTCATCTCTTGTGACTCAAAAAGTATCGTGGGTATCTATTCCGCCGCCACAAGAGTCTATTGAAGCAACTGCAAAAATACGCCAACAACATAAATCGGCAAAAGCGCTCATTATTCCCCAAGGAATTGCTTCGGCTAAAGTAGAATTTAAAGAATCTCAAATATCAGTTACCGCAGGGCAAAGCGTGGTATTCTATAAAGACGATGTAGTTTTAGGCGGTGGAATTATAGAATAGCACATCATCCATAGTCAACTAGCTTTATGATTTTAGATTTTCATCGGGAGGGAGAAAGGTTAAAAAGTGTTGCTATTTTGAGACGTTTTTGTAGTAACAATAGTTCTTTAAATAAGAAATTCTATGTTCCACTGAAAGACCATTATGTAATTTATATTTGGGTTTGAGATCACCAAAATATCCTTCTATTTCATTTGTTGATGAAGCAATGTTTTTATCTTTAATGAAGTGAAACATATTAGCTAAAGCATTATTTATTATTGTCAGTGTTTCACACCTTTAAAATTTTGATATGTCATCTGTAAACAGTGAAACCATTTATCATATTGCTGATGCCAATGCTCGTATCTTTCTATAATGCCCGTTTGTTGCAATACCGCAAATTGTCGATGCCGTTATAGTGATCGTTACCGACAGATAACCAACGAGACATTTTAAATTTATTCTGCAATGATTTCACAACAACCTCAAGTACGCCAACAATAGAAGTAAGCACGGTAAAAAAACAACGAAAACTGTTACAAACATACCAGATTTGACCGTTACTCTTTCTATACCCTTTTCAACACCTCTTATGCCCATACCTATAGCCGAACTTGTTGCTGCAAGAACAAAACCCATTTTGATGAGAATGAATCTTTGGTGGATTTTTTAGACGTTACAGTTCCTCTTTTATACACTACAGTCAAACGATATCCCCAATAAAAAACTTCGAGAATATCGTACAAAATTAAAACATTAAACAATAAACGCCGTTATCAATTAATTGCAGCCGTACCAATCTCTTTAGTGCGAACTCTCATAACGCTGCGCAAATCATAGCTAAATATTTTTCCATCGCCTGGTTTCCCGGTATAAGCAGCTTCTTGAATTGCCTTTATTGTTTTCTTTTCCCACTCTTCGGAAGATACTATAATTTCAAATTTAATTTTTGGAAGCATTGTTATGCTAACTTCCGTTCCGCGAACAAGTTCTTTATAACCTTTCTGTTTCCCACACCCCACAACCTGCGAAACAGTAACGCCGTTAACTTCAATTTTAGTAAGAGCTTCTTTTATATCTTCAAATTTCTCTTCGCGAACAATAGCTTCTATTTTTATCATAGATATGTCCCTCCGTACATTGTTAACATCTTGGCAATTTTGCCAGTTTTGGCTTTTTGTCCGTAACTTGATATAAACTGTTTTACTTTACGATCTTGCGCTCTGTGAACTTTATAACCACGAGCCACGAATCCTTTGACAGCTTGGGATTCGTAGTCGCCTGTCAAGTTCATTAAAACTAGTTGTTATCCATTACCTAGTCTAATCCTGTAAATGACGGATATGCACTTTCGCCGTGTTCCGATATATCTAAACCAACAAGTTCTTCTTTTCTATCAACTCTAAGAGGAGTAAATATAGAAACAATTCCAGCACATAACAAAGTACCCACGGTGACCATTACAAAAGTTATAAATATTCCTTCAATCTGCGCAAAAAATTGTGAAACCTTACCGTAAATAAGTCCGGGTTGACCGCCATTAATTGCAGGATTTACAAAAACTCCCGTCAAAATTCCACCCCATATGCCTCCAATGCCATGACAACCAAAAGCGTCTAGCGCATCGTCAATTTTAAACACTCTTTTGATAAGAGCTATGCCACAGTAACATACGGGGCTTACTGTTACTCCTATAATTAAAGCAGCCCACATATCAACAAATCCTGCAGCAGGAGTAATGCCCACAAGCCCTGCAATAACACCCGTACACGCTCCAATCAAGGTAGCTTTCCCTTGCTTCATTACATCGATAAATATCCACATTAACATGCCAGCTGCCGCAGATATTGCCGTTGTCATAAACGCATGAGCGGCAAGCCCACTTGCCGCAAGAGCGCTACCCGCATTAAAACCAAACCATCCAAACAGCAAAAGCCCCATACCCAAAAATACAAACGGGACGTTATGTATTCTATACGAAATCTGCATATAGTCAACCCTTCTGCCAATTAAAATAGCAAGGATTAACCCTGTTGTGCCTGAACTTATGTGTACAACATCTCCGCCAGCAAAATCCAAAGCCCCTATTACACCACCGATAAGTCCCCCATCTCCCCATACCATGTGAGCTAATGGATAATATACAAATATTGACCATAAAGCTATAAACAAAAACAATGCTTTAAATCTCATTCTACCTGCAATAGACCCGGTAATAATTGCCGGAGTTATAAGGGCAAACATCATCTGAAATGCTATAAAAGCAAAAGTAGGTATTGACTTGGTGAGCGAATCTTTTGTTATTCCCATAAGTCCTACATTTTTAAGAGAACCTATAAAATTTAAGATATCATCTCCAAAAGACAAAGAATAGCCCACTAACATGTACAAAACTATACCCATACCCATAATGAATGCAGAGTTCATCATATTGCTTACCATATTTTTTCTGCGACCCAACCCTCCATAAAAAAGCGCAAGTCCCGGGGTCATAAGAAGAACAAGCGCAGTACAAATGATAATAAAGGACGTATCCCCTGCATCAAACATTTTATGCCTCCTCCTATTAAATTACTTAAAATACCTTAAATTCGATATTTTAGCATTACATTTTTGGTATTTTAATATTTTGTAAGGCAAAATACAATAAATTTACTATTTTTACGCATAAACACATAGACATCTGTTAAAGAGAGTATAATAATTTTTATTTACTTTGTCAAACGAATATGTGCCAAAATTTAATATTTACAAAAATTTTGCACAAACCACTTGCGTATTTTCTAGTTAAGCATTAGATCACATTGTTTGCAGAAAGACTGTCAATAATCATATACCAAAGACTTCAAAAGGAGATGGAAAAAATGAAAAACAAAGTAGTGATTAGTTTAGTTTTGGTGCTTTTATTTACAACTCAAATGTTTGCCAAAAACTGTGATAAGTGTTATAGCGTTTTGAATGAAGCAAAGCAGTGTCGCCATTTGGGTATAGCCACTAACCAATGTCGTCATGAGGACTTTATGACGTGTCCGCGCGTTGTGAAGAAATTGCTTATGAATGTGCAGATAATGAAGCGGAGCAACGAAATGGACACGTCATAAAGTCCTCATGACGACATTGGTTAGTGGCTATACCCAAATGGCGACACTGCTTTGCTTCATTCAAAAC
>NZ_JAIXMZ010000011.1:0-26107 GCF_020328025.1 Candidatus Endomicrobiellum pyrsonymphae
GGTTCACCTTCTTCTCCACCGGCACCGGCGCAAGATGGCGCAGACACAGGCGGTGGCAACCTCGGTGGCGGCAATGACGAGGGAGAACAACCACCAACGGTTCACCTTCTTCTCCACCGCCTGTGTCGGCGCCAGCCGGCGCAGACACAGGCGGTGGCAACCTCGGTGGCGGCAATGACGAGGGAGAACAACCACCAACACCGACACCAACAAAAACTGCTGAACTCGACACCCCCTGTTACTCCAAGACCGCCATAAAGGAGATAATTGTGCCACTTGGGCTTTGTCTCTAAATCTCCCGGATCACCGGGGGATTTAGAGGCTGTTTGTGTGGTGGTGGGGCTTATAAACTCGCTCTTTTTTGAGGCTGGTTCATCATCCGTTTGGGCAGGGGTGTCGAGTTCAGCAGTTTTTGTTGGTGTCGGTGTTGGTGGTTGTTCTCCCTCGTCATTGCCGCCACCGAGGTTGCCACCGCCTGTGTCTGCGCCATCTTGCGCCGGTGCCGGTGGAGAAGAAGGTGAACCCTCAACTTCAGATTCAGATATACGTGTCAAACCATTACCTTTATTACTCTTACTACACGAAGACAACACAATTGACAACATTAGTAGTACTGCTATAGTTTTTTTAAGCATAAATTCAAATGTTTAATTACATCAACTAGTACCAAAAACAAAAAGAAAAATCAATACATCTCTTTCAAACCAAGTCAAACAAGCTTTACTTTTAAAGTTTAAATAACATTTTTTTAGTTTGATTATGCAGTAAAATTGTGTATAATAAACACGGTAGCGCAGTGTGTAGAGATTATTGAAATGTAAAGGTGAGGAAACAATATGAAAAACGACATAATAAACAATGCTATTTCAAGCGTTCTTGCAAAGCAAGAAGTACAAGATTGTCCTATTTCTAAAGCTTTTATGAAAGCTATTCAAGAATACGTAAGATTGGGATACAATTTGTCGGAATTATCATGGTTTAAAGGGTTGAACTTTGAATCCATAGAGAATAGTCCATTGCAAAAAGCTGTATAAAATGCCGTTCCTTGATTGGATAGCAAAATTGTGTATGGCTGAAAAGGGCGCAAGAGCGGTTAAAGATTAATAAAGGAAAGGAGCAAAAGAAAGTATTAACGGTGGTATTTGTGATAAGGGTTCAGCGAGATGGTGTTGTATCAGATGGAAATTAAAAAACAAAATATAAAAGGATCTAAAAATGTTTGATGGGAAAAATTTTATAGAGATACTGAATATGGGAGGGTGGGCGTTATACGTACTTTTTGCGGCTTCGGTATTATCAATAGCGGTTATTTGTTTAAAGTCAGTAGAGTTTTGGAGGAAGTCAAAAGTGAAAAGGAAAGATTTTATAAGAGAGTTAATAAAGAAAATAAGAGAAGAGAATATAGATAAGGCGGTAGATTATTGTGAAGAGGTAAATTCGCCGATGGGACCTGTAGCGGGGGCGGGATTGGTGTCATTTAAAGAGAAAGAGGGACATTTGGGAGAAGCGATGGAGAGGGAAGTGATGATACAAACGGTTAAATTGGAGAATTTTGTGACGATATTGGGTACGTTGGGGAGTATAGCGGTATATGTGGGCTTATTTGGGACGGTACTAGGTATAATAGGGGCATTTCACGATATATCAGCGGTAGGGTCTGGTGGAATAACGGTAGTGATAGGAGGAGTATCGGAAGCGCTAATAGCGACGGCAGCAGGGCTATCGGTAGCAATACCGGCGACAGTAGCGTACAACTTTTTTTCAAAGAGTATAGACAAGTTTGTAGTAGATATGGAGTATTGCGCTTCATCAGTAGAAGAGGCATTGAAAGGGATGAGAAAGAAATGATATCACACAGGAAGAGGAATAAAGTTAAATCAGAAATAAACATAGCGCCATTTACGGACGTTATACTGGTACTTCTAATAATATTTATGATAACAACGCCGGCGCTGATGCAGACAGGAATAAAAGTTAATATACCGAAGACGGAAGTATCGGACAGCGAAGACAGTACAAACATAGAGGTATTAATATCGAAGGAAGGGTATGTATATATGGATGGGAAACAGGTAAGAGATGAGAATGTGGAAGGAGTGATGAGAGAGCTAGTAGGATCAAATCCTGGGAAATCGGTGGTGATAAGGGGAGATGAGACAGCGAAATACGATTACGTAATACAATTTATGGATAAAGCCAAGAAAGCAGGAGCAAAAAAATTTGCGCTTGCGGTAGAAAATAAGATTACCACCGAGAGGTTAAGATAGATACTGTCATTTAGGCATCTCGATGGTAATAATTTGGTTAATACGGTACGGTGTAAGTATAGTGTTTTATGTCCGATTGCTTTTTCGCAACTTCGCTGAAAAACGCTAATGTTTCGCTTGCATTTTCTTTTTCGTAAAGTTTTTTAAACTTATCGATATCTATACCTGTGTCAAAAAACCCAGTCAAAACAATTAAATCAGGATCCAATCCGGCATTTTTTTTCAATAAGTTTGCTCAACCTTATAGAAATTCTTTTCCTTCTGTCCTATTTCAGATCTTATCTGTACGCTAAATATATTTGCTTTATTCACGGATGAATTGTACTACAAAATTACACATTGACAATCCTATAGGCAAATTATAAAATAAAGGCATGGGAAACATTGATATTTTGGCTATAAGGGTTAAAAAGGTAACAGAAAGGCTAAAAAAACTTAGCGATGAGAATCATAAATTGAAGGTAGAGCTTGAATATCTAAGGAAAGAAAGTGAACGCAGTAGAAGACAAGTTGGAGAGTACTTGGTTCTTAAACGAAATGCCGATGAAGCTGTTACAAAAATTGAGAGAATAATAAAAAAAATTGATACGGCAAAGGTTTCGTGATCATGGCTACAACTCGTGAAAGAGTTATGGGTAGGGACATAGAACTTAATATAGACGATATAGATGAATTAAGTCTTAACAGAGTAGTAAATTTTGTAAATGAGCAGTGGATGGAAGTAAGAAGTGAAAATGTTAATGTCCCAGACACGCAGAAAATAGCGGCTTTGATGACTGTAAAACTTGCGGCAGAACTGCTTAAATTAAAAGATTCACAGGAAAGTATTTCAAATAATTATGAAAAAAAAATTCAAGATATTATTAGACAGCTAGATGAGGTCGGTTATATAAATTGAGATATTTTTTGTGTTTAACCTGCAGTGTTGGTGATGTTTTAATCGGTTTATTCCTATAAAGTCTATATTTAGGGAATAACAGTCGGGCTCGTGCCCCTTGTATCCCACTTAAAAATCAGGGCTTTAAATCGGTTAAGACTAACGGCGTTGCGGGTTTTTTTATTATGAAACAGATAAATTTTCTTGAAAGTACAGCAAATCAAAAGAATAAACCATTAGCCGCAAGAATGGCGCCTCAGAATTTTGAAGAATTTATGGGGCAGGATAATATTGTTGGAGACGATAAACTTTTACGACGTTCAATAGAGGCTGATAATTTAGGATCTGTAATTTTTTTTGGTCCTCCCGGGACAGGCAAAAGTGCGCTCGCAAGAATTATAGCCTCAAAAACAAAAGCGTATTTTCAAGAAGCAAATGCAGTAACAATAGGTATTGCCGACATTAGAAAGATACTAGATGCGGCTAAAGCAAGAGCGGAAATGTCTGGCAAAAAGACTATTCTTATGCTCGATGAAATTCATCATTTTAACCGTTCTCAGCAGGATGCGTTGTTGCCTGACGTCGAAAGAGGAGCGATAACGTTGATAGGCATAACGACGGAGAACCCGTTTTTTTATATTAATGCAGCTATTATTTCAAGGAGTACGGT
Source organism: Candidatus Endomicrobiellum pyrsonymphae (assembly GCF_020328025.1). Classification (NCBI taxonomy): domain Bacteria; kingdom Pseudomonadati; phylum Elusimicrobiota; class Endomicrobiia; order Endomicrobiales; family Endomicrobiaceae; genus Candidatus Endomicrobiellum; species Candidatus Endomicrobiellum pyrsonymphae. Next base: position 3,815 of record NZ_JAIXMZ010000011.1, read on the forward strand.
TTTTGAGTTCAATCCTTTATCAAAAACAGCTCTTTTATCAATAATGGAATCGGCATTATGCGATAAAGAAAAGGGACTCGGGAACTATAAAGTTGAAATGTCAGATGAAGCAAAAAGGCATTTGATTTTAAATGCCGGAGGCGATGCGAGAAAACTTCTAAATGCTCTTGAGATAGGGGTTATTTCAACAAAAGTTAATGAGGAAAGTGTGCGAACTTTTGACCTTGTGGTAGCTCAAGAGTCAATGCAAAAAAGGGCTGTTTTGTACGACCGTTCCGGAGATGCCCACTACGATCACATTTCTGCATTCATTAAATCAATGCGCGGAACTGATCCTGACGCAGCGGTTTATTGGATGGCAAAAATGCTTACAGCTGGGGAAGATCCGAGATTTATTGCTAGAAGAATCATAATTTGCGCTGCTGAAGATGTGGGTATAGCAGATCCAAGGGCGCTAACATTAGCGGTTTCTGCTCTTAGCGCAATTGAATTTGTGGGTATGCCGGAAGCTAGAATTGTTTTAGCTCAAGCGGCAGTTTACGTGGCTTGCGCCCCCAAGTCCAACGCTTCTTATTTGGCTATTGAGAATGCTTTATCAGAAGTAAAAAATGGTAAAGCGAGAAATGTTCCTAATCATTTAAAGGATGCAAATCTTGATGGCAAAGGGCAAGGGTACAAGTATCCTCATGATTTTGAAGAGCATTATGTGGAACAAGATTATTGGACTGATCCAGTTGAACTTTACATGCCGACAAAAGAAGGCTATGAGGGGAGAATTCGTGAGCGATTACTTGGAATCAGAAAAAAGAAAGATAAGATTTGATTTTCTGTCTTTAAGGAACAAAATTGACCCGGCTTTGGCGGCAGCTTACAGCGCCAGTATTCTTGCCAGAATTAAAAAACTTTCTGCGTACGAAAAAGCAAAAACAGTATTGTTTTACTTGTCCTATGGTTCCGAGGTTATAACTGATTTTATGGTAAAATCGGCTATTGAAGAAGGAAAAATTGTTGCTGTTCCAGCAATAAAGATTGTTGGAGATGTAAAGATGCAGGTTGTTAAGATTGCAAGACTTGAAGATGCAAATCAGCCTGTTTACGGCATAAGGCAGCCGGAAATAAACCCTGACGATATCATAACAAAAAACGATGTTGACTTGGCTTTTATCCCGGCGATAGCTTTTGACGTTAATGGACACAGAATAGGTTATGGCAAAGGCTACTATGACAGATGGCTTAAACGTGTGCCGATAAATAAAACAGTAGGTCTTGCTTATGACTCTCAAATTACAGACAAACTTCCAACCGGGCAACATGATCTTCCGGTCGGCACGATTGTTACCGAAAAAAGGATCATACAAGTTATTAAAAATTAAGGGGCGGATATATGGAAAACTTTACAGTGATTGTTACCGTTTTGGCGGCATTGGCAGCAGGATATGTTTTGCGTCTTATTTATGCAAAAGTAAATGCTAAATCAACAGAGCAAATTTCGGAAAGAATTATAAAAGAAGCGAAAATGATGGCTGAAACGAAGTCAAAAGAAGCTCTTCTGGAAGCAAAAGTAATAGTTGATAGAGAAAGAAAAGAGTTTGACCAGGAAATAAAGGAAAGAAAACAGTCTGTTCAAAATATGGAGAATAGATTAAATCAGCGAGAAGAGAATCTATATCGTAAAATAGACGCTCTTGACAGAAGAGAAAAAGATTTAATCGGTAAGGAAAAAAATCTTTCGATAAAAGAGCAATCTCTTGCCATAAAATTTTCTGAAATCGATAAAATAAAGGAAGAGAATAGAAAAGTTCTCGAGAAAATTTCGTGTATGACAAGAGAGGAAGCGAAGAAAACTCTTATTAATGAAATGGAAAAAGAAGCAAAGCAAGCTATGGCGATATTAGCTCAAAAACTAGAACAAGAAACTCGCGAAAATGCCGATAAAAAATCTAAAGAAATTCTTTCTATTGCAATACAGCGCGTTGCTGCAGATCATACGGCGGATATTACTACTTCGACAGTTCAAATTTCTAATGATGAAATCAAAGGAAGAGTTATAGGCAGAGAAGGCAGAAATATCAGAGCTTTTGAACAAGCGACTGGCGTCGATTTAATAGTTGACGATACTCCGGAAGCTATAACTGTCTCTGCTTTTGACGGCGTAAGAAGGCAAATAGCAAAAATTGCCTTAGAAAAATTGATTGCCGATGGTAGAATTCATCCCACAAGAATTGAAGAGGTTGTTGAAAAAGTGAAAAAAGAAATGAATCAGCATTTAAGAGAAATTGGAGAACAAGCTGCAATTGATGCGGGTGTTCCGGGCATTAATCTTGAAATTATTAAATTACTTGGCAAATTGAAGTATAGAACTTCTTATGGTCAAAATCAGCTACAACATACGTTAGAAGTTACATGGCTTGCGGGCGCTATAGCTGGTGAGCTTGGACTTGATGTAATGTTTTGCAAGAAAGCTGCGCTACTTCACGATATAGGTAAAGCTGTTGATCACGAAGTTGAGGGTACCCATCATCAGATTTCTGCCGATATATCTAAAAAATATGGCGAATCTCCAAAGATGATAAATGCGATTTTGTCGCATCACGAAGGTATAGAAGCTCCTGCAAGTCCCGAGGCTTTTGTTATAGCTGCGGCAGATGCAATTTCCGCGGCAAGACCCGGTGCAAGAAGAGAGTCTGTTGAGCATTATCTCAAACGTCTTGAGAAACTTGAGAAAGTTGCAAGAGAATTCCGCGGGGTCTCAATGGCTTATGCAATACAAGCCGGCAGAGAGGTTAGAATACTTGTAGAACCTGAATATATTGACGATAATCAGGCGCAGGTTTTGGCCCATGATATAGCTAAAAAAGTTGAACAGGAACTTGAATATCCGGGACAGGTTAAAATTACAGTAATACGCGAAACTCGCGCACAGGGTATCGCTAAGTAGTTTCTTTTGAGTTTGCGCTTCCTTACGCAACCGACGCATATCTTGTTCGTCATATTTGAGCGCAACGAAGTATCCATGTTGTTTGCCATTCCAGTCGACTTTTCCTTTGTTTGCCTTCCATCTTGAGTGGAAGGGTTAGTGGTTGGGCGTTTTGTCGGTGTTATGGGATTACTCTTGTTGTAAAATATTTTTCATGTGTTTTACCATCGACCGGAAGAGCGTTTAAGGACATATAAATGTTTGAAGAGTTTGAAAACAATGACGACAGACTTGTATATACTGTTACTCAGATAAGTAATGAAATAAAACTCATTTTGGAAGATTCTTATCAAGCTGTGTGGATACAAGGCGAGATCTCAAATTTTAAACTTTATAATTCCGGGCATATGTATTTCAGTGTTAAAGACGCAAATGCCCAAATAAAAGCGGTAATGTTTCAAAATGTAAATGTAGGTTTAAAATTTGCTCTTCACGACGGAATGAAAGTTTTAGTTTATGGCAGAGTTAGTTCTTACCCTAAGAGTGGCGATTATCAAATAATTGTAAATCATATGGAACAATACGGTAAGGGCGAGCTGTATGAAGCTTACGAGCAATTAAAGAAAAAGTTAGAATTAGAAGGGCTTTTTGACGAAAGTGTAAAAAAAGTGATTCCGGATGTTGTAAATAGAATTGGCATTGTTACTTCACAAGAGGGCGCAGCATTACACGATATTTTAAAAGTAATAGACAGTTTAAATGCAAATGTAGAGGTTTTAATATATCCGGTAAGGGTGCAAGGAAAAAAATCTGAGAAAGAAATTTCACAGGCAATAAAATTCTTGAATGCTCACTATAAAAATTTAGATGTTTTGCTTGTAGGTCGCGGTGGCGGTTCGATCGAAGATTTATGGTCTTTTAATACAGAGTCTGTAGCAAGAGCAATATTTGATTCAGAAATACCCGTAGTATCGTGTGTAGGTCATGAAACTGATTTTACGATAGCAGATTTTGTTGCAGATATGAGAGCTCCAACACCGTCGGCGGCAGCCGAAATGATTTTAAGAAAAAGAAGCGATATTAAGGTCCGTTTAGAAATTTTGCAAGATTCTCTTAATAGCGCTGTTAATTTACTTCTTGACGACCGTACTGAAAAACTTGATAGATTGATGTCATCTAGAGCATTGTTAAAACCACACCTGATATATGAAGACAAGATATCTTATGTTGACGAAATGGATACTCGCCTTTTAAATAATATTCGCAGACTTTACGGAACAAAATCAGAAAAATTAAAAGATGTTATGCATAAATTAGATATAGTGTCGCCGTTGTCTGTTTTAAAAAGGGGGTTTTCAGTTTGTTTTGATTCTGATAATAAAATAGTTAAGAATTCAAAAATTGTTAATGTCGGAGATAATATAAGAATCAAACTTGCGTTAGGCAGTTTGAATGCAGAGGTAAAAAGTCATGACTAAAAAACATACGACATTTGAAAAATCTTTAGAAAGGCTTGAGACTATAGTGTCAGAAATGGAAAATGCCACTCCGGATTTGGATAAAGCTTTGGCTTTATTTGCCGAAGGCGCAGAACTTGTAAAGTTTTGTTCTGCGAAATTAAGCGAGACAAAGAAAAAAATTGAAATTATAACTTCCTCGGGGAAAGCTGTTAAGGAGTAGTATTTTGCAAAACAAAAACGAGTTAAGAAAGTATCTTGCTAAAAAAGCAGAATATGTAAATGCTGCGTTGAAGGAGTTTTTGCCTAAGGACAATTCTATTATTTCTCAAGGTATGCGTTACAGCGTTTTATCCGGCGGCAAAAGACTCCGTCCGATATTTGTTATTTTGGCAGCGGGACTTTTTGGCGGTAAAGCTAAAGATATTATGCCTGCTGCGTGCGCAGTCGAGTATTTGCATACTTATTCTTTAGTACACGATGATTTGCCTGCCATGGACAATGATGATTTACGTAGAGGTATGCCGACAAATCACAAAAAATTTGGCGATGCAGTGGCTATTTTGTGTGGCGATGCCTTGCTTACGGAATCTTTCAATCTTATAACCAAATCAAAAAGCAGTGAAAAAAATATAACTGAAGCGATTAAAATTCTTGCTGCTTACAGTGGACATAAAGGCATGATAGCGGGGCAAGCTGAGGATACTCTTGAAACAGAAAAATGGAACGAAAAAAATAAAACACTGTTAGAACAAAAACTAAAATTTATACAGCTTCAAAAGACCGCAGCATTAATAGTTGCAAGTTTAAAAATTGGAGCTGTGCTATCTTCCGCGGATAAAGCAGGTTTAAAAGCGCTTGAAACATATGGAACAAACATAGGTATAGCTTTTCAAATTACGGACGATATTTTAGACGTATATGCTGACAAAAAATTGTTAGGCAAAAAAGGCAGCGATGCAAAAAACGATAAGCTTACAGCATTGTCTTTGTATGGAAAAGAACTGGCTAAAAAGAAAGCGGGCGAATATATAAAAAAAGCCAAAAAAGCAGTTTTAATTTTTGGCAACAGGTCTGAAATATTCGTTCAACTTGCAGATTATATGACGAACAGATCATATTAGTTGTTACCTCGCTCCTTGCGAGATAGGGCAGGGCGAGGGATTACATCTCGTTGTAAAATATTTTTATGCGTTTTGCATGGAAAGGTAGTAGTGAACGACGAAGTCTTTTTGTTTGCCTGAACGAAGTGAAGAATCAATTTGTTAATTTGCTGTTGTTTGCCCAGCTCTGTTGTCCGGGCTTGACTCGGAATCCGTGTGATTATAATTGGAGTAATAGTGTGAAAATATTAGATAGTGTAAATAATCCTCAGGATTTAAAAAAAATAAAAAAAGAAAATCTCTCTACTCTTGCAAGAGAAATTAGGGAAGAAATAGTAGATATAGTTTCAAAAAATGGCGGACATTTAGCTCCAAGTCTTGGAGTTGTTGATTTAACCGTTGCGCTACACTATGTTTTTAATTCTCCTGTTGACAAAATAATTTGGGATGTGGGACATCAATCTTATGCGCATAAGATTCTTACAGGAAGAAAAAATAAATTTAAAACTATAAGAACGCATAACGGTCTAAGCGGATTTCCCAATCGTTCCGAGTCTGAACACGATGCTTTTGGTGTGGGACATTCTTCAACATCAATTTCAGCAGCCTTGGGGTTTGCCGTAGCTAGAGATTTAAAAGATGAAGATTACAAAGTGGTTGCTATTATAGGCGATGGTTCCATGACGGGCGGACTTGCTTTTGAAGGTTTGCAAAATGCTGGACATTTAAAGAAAGATATGCTTGTTATATTGAATGACAATGAAATGTTTATTTCGCAAAAAATTGGAGCTGTAGCAGGATATTTTGCAAAACTTTTAACGATAGGCGCTGCAAGAAAAGTTGAAGAAAAAGTAATGAAAACCGTAAGTAGGTTTCACGGTTTTGGAGCATCGTTTAGAAAGCTTATAAAAAGAGCAAAAGTAATGCTTTTTCCGGGCATGCTTTTTGAAGAAATGGGTTTTACATATATCGGACCTGTACAAGGTCACGACATAAATAATTTAATCGTTATTTTAAACAATATCAAAGATATGAGAGGTCCTATTCTTTTGCACGTTATTACAAAAAAAGGGAAAGGTTACACGCCGGCGGAAGAAGATCCTGTAAAGTTTCACGGCGTGGGGAAATTTGATATTGAAACCGGCGAAACAGTAAAAACCGATGCTGTTACATACACAAAAGTTTTTTCAAATACTCTTATAAAGTTGGCATATGCTGATAAAAAAATAGTTGCTGTTACAGCAGCTATGCCAGAGGGAACAGGTCTTGATAAATTTGCGCAGATTTTTCCCGACAGATATTTCGATGTTGGTATTGCAGAGGGGCATGCCGTAACATTTGCAGCCGCCATGACGGCAGACGGCATGAAATCTGTATGCGCTATATATTCTACTTTTATGCAAAGAGCAGTTGATAATGTAATTCATGACGTAGCTTTGCAAAATCTTCCTGTTATTTTTGCTTTAGACAGGGCAGGACTCGTTGGAGAAGATGGCGGAACGCATCACGGATCTTTTGATTTGTCTTATTTAAATTATATTCCAAATTTAATTATTATGTCGCCGTGCGATGAGAATGAATTGCAACACATGTTAAAAACGGCATTGAGTTCAAATAAACCTTGTGTTATCAGATATCCAAGAGGAGCGGGTACCGGAGTTATGTTAGATAAGATCGCTCGCGTATTGCAGATAGGCAAAGCCACAGTTTTAAAAGAAGGCGATGATATTTGTTTTCTTGCGTTGGGTAATCACGTGAACACAAGTCTGCAGGCTTCTAAACTGCTTTCGGAAAAAAATATAAAGGCTTCTGTTGTTAATATGAGATTTTTAAAGCCTCTTGATTTTGAAACAATAAATGCCATGTTGTTAAAAACCAAAAAATTTATTACTGTTGAAGAAAACGCTTTGATAGGCGGGTTTGGTGAAAGTGTAAAGGCAGTTTTATATGGTAGCGGTGCTGTTGTCGAATGTATGGGTCTTCCTGATAAATTTATAGAGCACGGAAGTTTAAAAACTTTGAGAGAAAAATATGGTTTAACCCCTGAGAACATAGCTGAAAGAGCTTTAAAATTGCTTGACTATACATAGCGCGCGATAAACGCATGAAAGACATATGTTTTGTCATTTGCCAGTTGTCGTCGCAGTTGTTTCGGGCGACATTTCTTTATTCCATTTTTTACAAAAGGGGTGGCAATGCTATAGGCATTGACGAGGTATTGTTTCTTAAAAAACAAGTATAATTCAAGTGTATAAATGCGCTAGAAGATCAAACGGGATAGGGGAGGGCATTATGGGACGGGTCTTCATTCATACTCTTTTCTATATTATGATAAGCTTTAGTAATTCTATGCGCGCATCTGCGCAGAGGGCATATTCATCTTTCAAACATCTGTCAGGATGTAGTTTAAGATTCATTTGTTTGTATTGAAAGAACAAATGCCACTATGAGCGATGCTATTGAAGCCAACAATGAGGACAAAAAGAATAGTATCTCACTCTCCGCCCTTTTGTGTTATATTGCTTTTTTTACTTTATTTGATTTAACACAAGAAGTACAAACATATCTGTGAGTTTTTTTGCCAGCGAGAATGATATTTAAGCTCTGAAGATTAGGTCTAAAAAGTCTCTTTGAAGCTTTATTTGAATGACTGATTGTATTTCCTGATGTTGAACCCTTACCGCAAATTACGCATTTGTAAGACATTTTTTACACACCTCCGATAAACCCTAACACTCAGAGATTGTACATTATTTTACGCTTTAGATTCAACTGTGTGTAGAGTATCCACAAGTTCAAGTTGCTAATGCAACACCTACAGCAGTTTTTGCAAGCGCATAAGATTTGTTGTAATATTGCATTTTGCGTCTCGCATAATTTATGCCAAAGGTAAAGGTTTGGCTTAAACCCAACCTTTGTTGTTAACTTCATTACACCGACTTTCAAAATGTGCAATATGTGTTTGAGATTTTTCATTGTGATTTATTTTGTATAATAATTGCATGTTAAGTTTAGACAGTGAAATACAATACTTAAGGGGTATAGGTCCTAGACGCTCTCAGCTGTTTGCAAAACTTGGAATAAAAATCGTTGAGGATTTTCTTACCTTTTTTCCTGCTCAATATCAAGACAGAACAAAAATTACTTCCATAAGAGATATTTATAAAAAATTACAAGGTTGTATATTTGTAAAAGTCGGCAAATCTTGTGAAAGGCAGCTTTCGCAAGGATTATCTGTTTTAGATATAGAAATATTTGACGATACCTCTATGACGTACGCTCGTTTCTTTAGAAAGAACAATCCGTACTCTAACATAGATGTCTTTGCTACTATACGAAAGGCTTTTGAAGTTGGCAAATTTGCTTATATTTACGGGGATGCAAAGTTAGAACGCAGCGGAAGATTTATATCTGTAAATGACTATGAAATAGTTCACAATAAAGTTGATAAGCCTTTGTTATTTAACAAAATTATACCGGTGTATTCTGCAACAGAAGGTTTAAATCAGAAGTTTATAAGAGAAACAGTGAAAACGATTGTAGAATCTTCTTGCATGTTGTACCCGGATATATCGAATTTAATACCACGTTTTCACAATATTCCAGCATTACAATCTTCAATAGCAATCCAAAAAATTCATTATCCTAATACTTTGGAAGATGCAGAAAATGCAAGAAGATCTTTTGCCTTGCAGGAGTTTTTTGTTTTAGAATGCGCTCTTTCATTGTCTAGAAATAATTTAACAAAAAATCCTAAGATACAAAAATACGAAATACGGAGAACCCTGCTTCCGACTTTTAAAAATAACTTAAAATTTGAATTTACAAGAGATCAGAAAAAAGCGATAAACGATATCTTTGCCGATATGCAAAATATATATCCCATGAACAGAATGCTTATGGGAGACGTAGGTTCGGGCAAAACCGTGGTTGCGTTGAGCGCGGTTTTGCTTGCTGTGGAAAATGGCTATCAAACGATGATTGTTGCTCCGACAGAAATTTTAGCTGAACAGCATTATCTTACAATGTCAAATATGCTTGAAGATTTGGATGTTAAAATTGTTTTAGCTACGTCTTCTACATTAAAGAAAAAAAGCGAAAGGGAAAAGATATTGGCAGGTTTTGCGAAGGGGGATATAAAAATTGCCGTAGGCACGCATGCGTTAATAGAAGATAGAGTAAAATTTAAAAATCTGTCGTTAATAATAGTTGACGAGCAACATAGATTTGGCGTTATGCAGAAGTTTGCGGCATTGGATAAAGCTAAATCTCCGGATATTTTGATGATGACGGCAACACCTATCCCCAGAGCCCTTGCAATGACTGTTTATGGTGAGATGGATATGACTACAATAACACAGTTGCCTCCCGGGAGGACACCTGTAAAAACTTATTCTTCAAATGAACAGGTTGCTTATACAGATACAATAAAGGAGTTAAAAAACGGTAATCAAGCGTACGTTGTGTATCCCCTTATAGACGAATCCGATAAGCTTGCTTTGAAGTCTGCTGTTGATGAGTCTGAAAAATTGTCGCAGACATGGTTTAAAGATTTTAAAGTCGGACTTTTGCACGGCAAAATGCAGCCTTCCGAAAAAAATAAAATAATGCGAAACTTTAAAAATAAAGAATTTAATGTTTTAATAGCTACAACCGTTATAGAAGTAGGCATAGATGTCCCTGACGCCACGATCATGATAATACAGCACGCTGAGAGATTTGGCTTGTCTGCATTACATCAATTAAGAGGAAGAATTGGTAGAAGTTCTAAGCAGTCTTATGTATATTTAATAGGCAGTTTCAACAACGAGGCGGCTCAAAAAAGACTTTCAATTATGACATCTACAAGCAACGGTTTTAAAATTGCGGAAGAAGACCTAAAAATGCGAGGTCCTGGTGAATTGATGGGTACAGCGCAACATGGGTTTCCCAAATTTAAAGCTGGTGATTTAATTAAAGATGCCGATATTATTGAATTTACAAAAAACCATGCTTCTGAAATTGTGGGAAACGATCCAAATCTTTCTAAAAATGAAAATATTGTATTAAAGAATCTTATATCAAAATATTTTTTACATAAAACAAACCTCATTAATGTCGGTTGACTATATAATTTCTTTTTAACACTCAGCCTTTCTTACAGTCTTGTGAATGTATAAAACATTTATGGAGTTTATGTAGTCTTGCGCTAAAGTTTTGTTTTTTGGAGTGTTTGGCGCAACTGTGATTATTTGCCAGAAGGCGGCTGATTTTTTTACAAGCTGTTCTTTAATGACAAACTGAATATAATATTTTGTAAACGTTCCTTCAAACAATATTCTTTCGTTGCCTTGTACCTCATTGTTTACTGCTGTAAAATCTAAATCATTATCTTTAAACAATCTATTGCGCCTGCAAGATTTGCTTCAACAGAGTTCTTTACGTAAACAATAGGATATTCAATGTCGTTGTCCTTTGCTATGTAACAATCAACTTCTGACTCAGGATTTTTTAAAGCAGCTCTTGCGACTTGTTCATCTTGTTTCATTTTGGGTGCGCCTTCTCTTTTTTTGATATAATGATCAATGGTCTCACGTGAATATACAAAAAATTAAATAAATGCAAAACAAATATACAATAAAATGAATATACTTAAAAATATAAAAAGACACTATAACATTAGAGGTGGCTATAAGGAGTTTTTAAAAATAGCTATGCCTATGTGCATTTCCATGGGTGTTTCCTCTTTTCAACTTTTTGCGGATAGGATTTTTCTTTCATATTATTCTCAAGCATCTTATGCAGCTTCCATTCCTGCGGGATCTTGTATTGTTGGATTAATTTCGCTCTTTTTATATACGCTTGCTTATGTTGACGTATTTGTAGCGCAATATTGTGGTAAAAAAGAATATCGTTCAATAGGACCTGCAGTTTGGCAAAGTGTTTATTTATCTGTTGTAGCGGCTTTTATCATTTTAGTATTTTCTTTGTTCACGGAACAGATATTTACAAACATAGGGCACCCCAATGCTGTAGCTCTTGAAGAAATAAAATATTTTAAAACGTTGTGTTACGGCTCTTTTTTTGCCATTGCTACCCCGGCATTGTCAGGTTTTTATACCGGCAGAAGCAAAACAAGGATAGTTTTATATGTAACAGCATGCAGTGTTATCTCAAATATTATTTTAGATTTTGTTTTGATTTTTGGGAAATTTGGATTCCCCGAAATGGGTATTACAGGGGCGGCGTTAGCAACCAATATATCGTTTGTCGTTACGTTTATAACTTACGTCTTTTTAATTGTAAGCAAAAAGAATAAAAATATTTATAATACAAGACAGTTGCGACCGGACTTTACTTTTATGAAGCGATTATTGAAGTATGGTTTTCCAAACGGCGTAACGGTGTTTTTTGATATTATAGCGTTTGGCATTCTTATGATTATTATTGGAACAATTGGTGTTTCGGAACTTACAGCAAGCAATATAGCTTGTAGCGCATATCATATATTTTTTATGCCTATTGTTGGAGGCAATATAGCAACATCAGTTATTGTCGGTAATTACTTAGGTAGAAATGAAGCTTCTGTCGCGCAAATAGGTGTAAGATCGGCTTTTCAAATTGTCTATTCGTATGTTGCAATTTTAGTGTTTGTCATTATGTTACTTCCAAATTTACTGATTGCGCCATTCTCATTTGGCGCACAAGCGGCCTCAATAGATACAGTCGGGCATATGGCTGTAAATATTTTGAGATTGTTTGTAGTATATTTGATATTTGACCCAGCTTATAATGTTTTTTCCAGCGCAATCAAGGGAGCTGGAGATACGGCATTTGTTGCAAAAAGAATTATATTTGCTTCGATATTTCTTATGATGATACCTACATATTTAATTGTTGTAGTTTTTAAACTAGGCGTATATGCTGCATGGATATTTGCGTGGGTTTACAGTATTTTTCTTGCGAGTAGTTGTTATTTGAGATATAAATCAAATAAATGGAAAAAGATGCGTGTTGTAGAAATGGACGTTATTGACGGGTAAAGAGAGACATAATTAAAATTACTGATTTAACTGAATGCAGAGTGAATGTAATATAAAATGAATATACTTAGAAATATAAAAAGACAATATGACACTGTGGGTGGTTATAAAGAGTTTTTAGGAATAGCCATTCCTCTCATTTTTTCTACTGGAATTGGAGCTGTCCAACTTTTTACCGATAGAACTTTCCTTTCTTGGTATTCTCAAGAATCTTTTGCGGCATCGACACCTGCAGGTACCGTAACATGGGCGATTATGTGTTTCTTTTTTGGAACGCTTTCCTATATAAACGTTTTTGTTGCCCAGTACTACGGCAAAAAAGAGTACCGCTCCATAGGCCCGGCGATTTGGCAAAGCATTTATTTGGCATTTGTAGCAGGTTTAATAGTTTTGCTTATTTCGTTTTTTTCTAAAGCCATTTTTATGAATGTGGGTCATCCTCATCTTGTCGCGTGTGAGGAAGTCAATTTTTTCAGAGTATTGTGTTATGGTGCTTTCCCGTGTGTTGCCGAAGGGGCGTTTGCTGGCTTCTATTCAGGAAGGAGAAAAACTAGAGTAGTTTTTCTAGCTAGCCTTTGTGGCGTTGTCTTGAATGTTGTTTTGGATTTTTGTTTAATTTTTGGGAAATTTGGATTCCCCGAAATGGGTATCTCGGGAGCGGCCTTGGCTACAGATATATCTTTAACTGTTGTCTGTATAATTTATGTTTTATTGATTACGTCTAAAAAGAACAATGCTATTTATAATACAAGATGTTTTAATCCGGATTTTTCTTTTATGAGAAGATTGTTGCGTTATGGTATGCCAAGTGGCGCAGACTTTTTCTTTGATACGGCAGGTTTTGGTATTTTTATGATTATTATCGGAAATCTCAATAGGACCGAACTTGCTGCCAGTAACATAATTTCAACCGTTAACCATGTGTTTATTATGCCTATCGTTGGTTGTGGAATTGCCACATCAATAATGGTTGGTAACTACTTGGGCAAAAACAAAGCTTCACTTGCGCAGGTAAGCGTGAGATCTTCGGTGCACATTGTATATACATACATTGCGTTTGTTATCGCTATTTTGGTGTTTTTTCCAAATCAGCTAATTTATCCGTTTTCAGGCGGGTCGCAAGTTGATTTAATGGAGTATATAAAACCAATGGTCGCAAATCTTCTAATAATTTTAGCAATATACATTGTGTTTGATGCGGGAAATATAATTTTTGCATCAGCGCTTAAGGGAGCAGGCGATACCATGTTTGTTATGAAAAGGCTTTTACTTTTTTCTATAAGTTTTGTAGTGTTGCCGACATATATTAATGTTGTGCTTCTTAAGCAAGGAGTATATGTGGCTTGGGGATTTTTACTGCTCTCTGTTATTGCTTTAGCCGGAAGTTTTTATTTTAGATATAAATCCAATAAATGGAAAAAAATGCGTGTCATAGAGATGGATATTTTTGATAATTGAAAATACAAGAGAATTATGATTAAAATTGCCGATTTAAATAAATCGTTTGGTAGCAGAGTGTTATTTGATAATCTCAACTTAAACATAAATGCAAAAGAAAGAGTTGGGCTTATAGGAAGGAATGGTCACGGTAAAACGACATTGTTTAAAATGATTTTAAACAAAATGGATCATGATTCCGGTTCCATAAGTATACCTAAAAATTATAAATTTGCGTATTTAGAACAGCATATTAATTTTATAAAAAACACTGCTATTGGCGAAGTATGTCTTGCTTTGCCTGAAGATGAAAAAGATGAAACGTGGAAAGCTGAGAAAGTTCTTGCAGGGCTTGGTTTTTCATCAAGCGATATGCTGAAAAATCCTATGGATTTTTCAGGTGGGTATAAGGTACGCATTAATCTTGCAAAAATGTTGTTGTCCAACGCAGATATGCTAATGCTTGATGAACCTAACAACTATCTTGATATTGTTGCTATAAGATGGCTTAGCAATTTTTTAAGGTCGTGGAAGGGCGAGCTTATGCTTATAACCCATGACAGAAATTTTATGGACAGCGTTATAACACACTGCGCTATAATACACAGAACAAAAGCAAGAAAAATTGAAGGCAATACACAAAAACTTTATGATCAGATAGAAAAAGAAGAAGAAATATACGAAAAAACAAGACTAAATGTTGAAAAGAAAAAGAAGCAGACCGAGCTGTTTATAAGACGATTTAGAGCAAAAGCAACCCTTGCAGGAATGGTTCAGTCGCGTATTAAATCTTTAGAAAAACAAGAAAATCTTGCGCAATTAACGCAAATAGAAAATCTAGATTTCTCTTTTTCAAGTTTAACTTTTAATGCCGCAAAAATGCTTAGCGCGCATAATTTGACTTTCGGTTATCAAGAAGACAACCCTTTAATAAACAAATTGAGTTTTGATATTTTAAAAAAAGATAGAATTTGTGTTATAGGTAAAAATGGCAAAGGAAAATCTACACTTTTAAAATTGATTGCAGATGGATTGTCACCGTGTGATGGCGTTATAAAAAAGCATCCAGATTTGAAAACTGCATATTTTGCGCAGTCTGACAGCGCAAATTTAAACCCTCAAAAAACAGTTTATGAAGAAATACTTGCTACAGATAATAAATGCTTGCCTCAAAGGGCAAGAAATATAGCTGGTTCTGTTATGTTCAGCGGCAACGATGCTTTAAAAAAGATTGAGGTTCTAAGTGGCGGCGAAAAAAGCAGAGTTTTGCTCGGTAAAATTTTAGCAAGTCCGTGTCATCTTTTGTTGCTTGATGAGCCGACGAATCATTTGGATATAGAATCTTGTGAAAGTTTAATAGATGCGATTGATGAGTTTCAAGGTTCAGTTATTATGGTTACGCATAATGAAAAGATTTTACATAGTGTTGCGACAAAGCTTATAATTTTCGATAGAGATCAAGTTTCAGTTTTTGACGGAACGTATCAAGATTTCCTTGATAAGCGCGGTTGGGAAGGTGAGGGTTCGAAATTAAAAGCTAGAATTTCTCAGAAAATACCTAAAAATAAAGATGAAATAAAGAAAGTACGCGCAGAAATAATACAAGAAAAATCAAGAATCTTAAAGCCGTTAGAAGAAAAAATGAAAATTATTGAAACAACTATATCAGTCAAAGAAAAAGAATTTAATTCAAATACTGAGCGACTTGTTATTGCTTCTGTCAAAGGCGACACTGATTTTCTGTCGGAAGGAGCTAAACTTAATAAGGTTCTTAAATCTGAAATAGAGAATTTATACACAGAGCTTGCTTCCAGCGTTGATAAACTGGAACGAGAAACGGAACATTTTAAAAAATTACTAAAAAATTTGAATTAGCATGTCAAATCATTGGCAGGAAATTTTGATACTTTTATTTTGTCTGACAAAAGTATAGAAAGAGACAATAACTGAAAAATATGATTAAACATGGAAATTAATTGGAATGATTGAGGGTGAATGAGATGAAGGTTTTTTCAAAGATCAAAGAACAGTTTTTAGGCAACATAAGCCATGAGGCTTTCGAGAGAATGAAGCGTTTGTGGGTTCAGTATGTTTTATCTCAATGGAAGTTCTTGGCTCTTTCTATGATTTTTATGGGACTGTATGCGGTGTTAAATGCTTGGTCCATCAGTTTGCTCCAGCCTGTTTTTGACAAAGTATTTTTAGAGAAGAATAAAGATATTCTTTATGTAATTTCAGGTCAAGTTATTGTTGCGTTTGGCACAAAAGGATTTGCACAATATATGCAGGCTGTTAGCATGACAACATTGGGAGCAAATTTTACAAGAAAATTACAGGGTGATTTATATGATAGATTTATCGCTCAGGATGTGGAGTTTTTCCATAGAAACAATTCAGGGAATCTTCTTATATATTTTACGGGCGATTTAAACACAATAAGAGATGTTACAATCAACACTGTTACGACTCTCGTTAGAGACGCGTGTTCTGTGGTTTTTTTAGTTGCTCTTATGTTTTGGAAAAGTTTTGATATGGCTGCGACTATGTTTATACTTTTCCCTGTAGCCTTCTATCCAATAGTTTACTTTGGAAAAAAGATAAAAAAAATTTTTCACAGTCAACAGAATTCGTTCGGAAATTTGTATGGCATCCTTGCTCAGTCGTTCCAAGGAATTAAAATCGTAAAATCTTATAGTATGGAAAATATTGAATCAACTAAAGTAAGAGGTAGTGCTGACGCGATAGCGAACATTGCAGTAAAGATGGCAAAGAATAACAATATCTTAAGTCCGTTAATGGAATTTTTGGGAGGTTTTGCTGCTGCTTGTACTCTTGCATACGGCGGCAGCAGAATAATGCGCGGAAGTCTTACTACTGGAGATTTTGTAGTGTTTTTGATTGCTATAGTTGCTGCATATCAGCCTATGAAATCTTTGGCAAATTTAAATTCGCGCTTGCAGATGGGTATTCTTTCGATAGATCGCGTGTTTGCTATTATGGATCAAATGCCTAAAATAATTGATAAGCCCGATGCAAAAGTATTTAAGGCAAGAAAGGGTGTTATAAAAGTTGATAACATTAAGTTTAGCTATGTGTCGAATGTTGAAATTCTCCATGGCATTAATTTAGAAGTAGAAGAAAGCGAAAAAGTTGCGATAGTTGGCGCTGCCGGGTCAGGAAAATCCACTTTAATAAACCTGATATTGAGATTTTATGATGTCAAAGAAGGAAGTGTAAAAATAGATGGTGAAGATATCAGAGATATTACAATAAAATCTTTAAGAGATAACATTGCTTTTGTATCGCAGGATGTTGTACTTTTTGACGATACTATTAGAAAAAATATTTTGATGGGTAAGTCCAATGCTACGGACGAAGAGGTTGTAGAAGCTGCAAAAAATGCCGCAGTGCATAATTTTATTATGAGACAGGAACATGGGTACAATACCATTGTCGGCGAAAGAGGCGGTAATTTATCCGGTGGGCAAAAGCAGATGATTTCCATCGCAAGAGCTATGTTAAAAAATGCTCCGATACTTTTGCTGGACGAAGCTACAAGTTCGCTTGATTCAAAGTCTGAGAGAATGGTTCAAGAAGGTCTCGAGAGATTGATGCAAGGCAGAACTTCAATAGTGATAGCTCATCGTTTATCCACAATCATTAATGCTGACAAAATATATGTGTTTGAATCTGGAAATATTGTGGAATCAGGAACGCATAAAGAACTTCTAGCGTTAAACGGTTATTACACAAGTCTCTATAAACTTCAGTTTATGCAGGATTGATAATTTTATCATGTATAATTTCGCGTTTGGCTCGAGATATGTTTCTTTGATTTATGTTGTTATTGTCAACAACCCAAGAACATGAGAGTTTTTAATGTGAAAAAAGCATTGATATTGTTGGTTATGTTATTTGCGTCTGCCGTAGCGGTGTTTGCTGAGGTTCCAAATGGAATAAGATACAATGAAATGAAGGGTTAATATCATGTGGGAATCGCATGAACGGGACGTTATCGTTTAATTTTAAGATATATAATCAGAAAGAAGGTGGAACGGTTTTGTGGGAATCAGGAGATCAACGTATAAAGATTTTTTCATACTATAAAGCCTGACAAAACAAATATAGATTGGAGAAATAGAGAGTTATGGTTGCAAGTCGTTGTGTACACTAAAGAACTTAAACCAAGAGAAAAGCTTATGACTGTTTCTTATGCTTTTCATTCAGAATCTTCTGAAAAGTTATCTGCTAACAATGAAATCGAAATTGAAATAAATGACAGTAAAGTTTATATTGGCATAGGAGGCAAAAAACTATATTACAAATCTTCCAAAGATGCTGAAATTGAATATCTTGGAGAACCTGCCTGTACGGTAATAGCTTTTGCTGGGAAGAAGCCGCCGAAAGGTTATTTGCTGTGCGATGGTAGAGAAGTTGAGGTATCAAGATATCCGGATTTATTTGTAGCAATAGGCACAATTTACGGAGGTAATGCTTCTTCTAAATTTAAACTTCCCGATTTTCGCGGTATGTTTTTACGTGGTACTGGTGGTAATGCTGAACCTCTAGGACGACCTCAAGGTGATGCGATAAGGAATATTCAGGGTACTGCATGGATGAAAGGAGTTGAATATCGATATATTGGTTATTCTGGCTGTCTCTATATAACAGCATCTCCTGACAATGATAGCGAAGGACATCATGGAGGAAGAGGATCTCAAATAAATTTTGATGCTTCAAGGGGTAGTGGTGTTTCTACGGCAAACGAAAACAGACCTGTTAATTATGTGGTAAGTTATTGTGTTAAATATTAACATGTATTGTTTATGTAGAACTGAAAAATATAAGTGTAAAATGTATTTTCAAAATACTCGGAGTGAAAATGATATGCAAATATCCACAATTAGAAAATGATGACGTATTTAACAAGAATCAAATTAAAATTCGTGAAATTATTGTTGAGCAAAATAAATCTAGGGAGAGTGTAAAACTAAGAAATAGATCTCTAAAAAAATTAGAACATTTTACTAAGTCTTTGTTTCGAAGTTTCTTTAAGTTAGTTGCTGTTTTTTTGTTGAGGAAAAACGTTACTTATGTAGCTTTTACCATCAGTGGCGGGCTTGGTGATATGATAAGAGAGAGAAGTGTTGTGACAGAAATTACAAAGATGTTTCCAAAAGTTGTTATTGATATTTATAATAAAAAAGCATGTTCTGTTTTGAGAGATATAAAAAACATAAGATTTTTCTTAGATGTAGATTTGATTGTTTTGACAAAAAAACGATATGACATCGTATTTACTCTACCTCTTAGTTACCAAGCTAAAGTTCAAAATCTTGTACATGTTAAGTATGATAGCTACAAGTTGGAAGTTAATAGAGTTTTAAAAAATCTTGGTGACTATAATAAATGCTTCACTCTAAACAGTAAAGTTAAACTACATTATGTTAGTATGCAAAAAGCTAAAGCAGGTGTTGATAATGTAAAAGATGTTTCTCTGAGTATTTATCATAAAAAAATGAATTTAGAAAAGTTTGGTATTACAAAAAATATAAAATATATAACTTTCCAGTATGGTTTTGGTGGAAGAGGAAACAATGACGATCCTAAATGTTGGAGAGTTGAGTATTGGGAGAAGTTGTTACACATATTGAAAGGCAAGCTGAAAAATACGAAAATTATTCAAGTTGGTATTTCGGACTATCATTTTCAAGAAGTTGATATAAATGCTGCAAAAAAGACATCTTTAAATGAACTTTGTAATATTTTAAAAAGTTCATTGTTGCATATTGACATTGATGGAGCTTGTACACATATTGCAAAAGCTGTTGGTACTAAGTCTGTAGTGATATTTGGTCCAACAGATGCCGAATATATAGGGTATCAAGAAAATATTAATATTACGTCTTCTTTGTGTAGGAGTTGTTACTGTATAACTGATAATGACTACTGGGGAAAATGTTTGCTAGGGTATGATAAATCTTTATGCATGGATTCTATTGCCCCTGAATTTGTGGCAGAAAAAGCAGTAGAATACTTAAAATCTCTGGAGTAATTATTTGTATATCAAAAGCGAGTATCGAAGGCGGAGTGATTGTTGAAAGGCTTTGATTTTTATATAATGCCAAACAGGTGAATCCTAAACAGGATCGTTTCTGTGTGGCAGATATGCGCGACAGGGTTGTTTTTAAGTGTCCTAGGGAAGTGATTTATCTAAAAATAGATATAGATTTTTCCAAAAAAACAATAAGGTCTCCTTGCTCGAGTATTTTATCATATCATAGGAACGAATTTTCCCCAAAATGGAGTTGTGTTAAAAATGACTTAGCAGTCGGACAGTTTTACGCGTTAGGGAGTGTCTAAACGTACATTGATATTTCGCTCTGTTCTTTTTAAGGATGGTGTGTATGTTCGGGTAGCGGTGGTAAATTGAAATACTATATGATTTTATAAATGAGAAATGAGGAAATAAATGATTGTAATTCCGTCAATTTATATAAGACAGGGTAATTCAGTGAGGTTAAAACAGGGTAAAATTGACACGGATGCGATTTATTCAACAGATCCTGTGTTTATTGCTAAACTTTGGAAAGCAAAAGGCGCGTAGTGCATACATGTTGTTGATTTGGACGGCGCTTTCAGCGGAACAAGTACTAATAAAGAAATTATCAAAAACATTTGCGATTCAGTGGATATTCATGTTGAAGTCGGCGGTGGAATAAGAAATACGGATAAAATCAAAGAAACGTTTGATTTGGGCGCTGCGTTTGTGGTTTTAGGTACTGTAGCAGTTTATAATCCCGAAGTTGTGGGAAAAGCAATAGATAAATACTGTCGAGGATGCTTCGTCAGCCCGCCTCGCATTGCATCTGTTTTTGAGCTAACGCGATGCGCCAATATAAAGTTAGTTGACTAAGTATATAGGGGCTGATTTTTTAGGGTTCATTTTATTAAAGAGCCTTTAAAAAAGGATTTAAAAATGCAAAAATTTAAAATAATAGCAAGAGAGACTCTAAAAGCAGAGTCTCAGGCCGTAAAAGAACAAATAAAACATCTAGATTCAAATTTTGATAAAGCTGTTTCTTTGATGAAAAATTGTAAAGGTCATGTTGTTGTTATGGGACTTGGAAAATCAGGTCTTATAGGCAGAAAAATTTCCGCAACAATGTCTTCTGTAGGTATTCCGTCTATGTTCTTGCATCCAGCCGAAGGTTTGCACGGCGATTTAGGAATGCTTATAAAAGATGATGTTATAATAATGCTTTCTTATTCCGGTGAAACGGAAGAAATAAAAAAAGTTCTTCCTGTTTTAAGCAAAATGAAAATTAAAGTTATAGTAATGACTGGCAAAACTAAAGCGCAAGTATGGCAAAATAGTGAAGCTATTATTAATTGCAGTATAGAAAAAGAAGCTTGCCCGTATAATCTTGCGCCTACTTCGTCAACTACTGCGATGCTTGCAATGGGCGATGCTTTGGCTCTTACAGTTTCCCATTTAAAAGGTTTTAAGAAAGAGCATTTAGCGATACTCCACCCTTTAGGAGCGATAGGCAAAAAACTTACAATGCAGGTAAATGATTTAATGAGAAAAGGCAGACAAAATCCTGTTGTAAAGCAAACCGCGACAGTAGGATCCGCACTTCTTGTTATGACAGGTACAAGGGTTGGCGCTACGAGCGTTGTTGATGCAAGAGGTAAAATAATAGGCTTTTTTACAGATGGTGATTTACGCAGACATCTTCAACGTGATGAGAAGATATTAAAAAAGAAGATAACAAATGTCATGACAAAAAATCCCATGGTTATAACTCCTGAAATGATGGCTGTTGAGGCAGCTGAAATTTTAAAAAAGTATAAGATAGACAATATTCCTGTTGTAGGGAAGAATAAAAAACCTTTAGGTATTTTGGATCAGGGCGATTTGTTAGCTGAAGGTATTTTGTAAGTATTAAATTGGCAGTATAAAGCGTGTTACAGTCTGGAGGAAAAATAAATGGTAACAGAAACGATAGTTGAAAATGTGTCTGAAAAAAAAGGACTTCCCGCGGGAATTTGGACAAAATGTAAGAAGTGCGATCAGATTCTTTTACAAAAAGATTTTGAAGAAAATTTTATGATATGTCCAAAATGTGGTTATTATACAAGGCTTGCCGCGCGTAAGAGGATAGAGTTTACTATAGATGAAGGAAGTTTTCAAGAATTTGGCGCAAATATTAAACCTGTGGATTTTTTAAATTTTCCTGGATATGCCGATAAAATAAAAGATACTGAAGCAAATGATGCTGTTGTTACGGGCGAGGCAAAAATTAGAGGGTATGATGTTGTTATTGCCGCTATGGATTTTTCGTTTATGGAGT
>NZ_JAIXMZ010000074.1:0-5674 GCF_020328025.1 Candidatus Endomicrobiellum pyrsonymphae
TCATTGCTCTTCTAAATGCAATTTGTTTTTCCAATTGGAAGGCAATGCCTTCAGCTACAAGCTGAGCATCAATTTCAGGTCTCTTAATTTCCATAACGTTCACAAAGGTTTTCTTCGCTGTCATGGACTCAATTTCTTTTCTCAAATTTTCAATACCCTGTCCGCCTTTTCCGATCACAATACCAGGTCGAGATGTATAAATATTTACGCGCAAATATTTACCAGGTCGTTCTATGACAATTTTCGATACAGAAGCCAACTTAACAAGCTTGTCCTTTAAATAGATTCTTACGCGACGATCTTCTTCTATAAAATCAGGCATCTCTTTTAAGTTAAACCATTTAGATTCCCACTCTCTGATATATCCTAACCTTACGCTTTTGGGATGTACTTTATGACCCATGTTTCTTACCTTTCCTAAAAATTTTATCTCACTTTGTTTCTATCACTACCATCGCTATTAACTACATCTTCAGAAATTTTTTTCTTTCTCTTTTCCGGAACTACACCGACATCTGTAACAATTATTGTAAGATGCGCCGTTCTCTTCTTTATCGGCATCCCTCTTCCCTTCGGACCAGGTCTCGTCCTTTTCAAAATAGGACCATTTCCAACCCACGCTTCTTTCACTTTAAAACCCGAAAAATCTTTAAGCTTCCCTGTATTTGCAATCGCGCTTTTTAAAACTTTTTCAACAAGCACCGCGGCAGATTTAGGAAGAAAAGAAAGTATTCCAAACGCCTTCTCAACTTTCTTATTTCTGATAAGCATAAGAACTTGATTAACTTTTCTTGGAGTGTATCTAACAAATTTCGCTGTTGCTTTCGCTTCCATCTTTTATATATATCCTTTTCACGTTCAACATAGCCATCCCGCTCAACTGTTGAGTCTTTGACATCGTTCCTGAGTAAAAACTAATTTTCACACATTTTATTTACGTAAGTGATGTTTCTCGCTTCGTCATTCCGCCGTGACCTTTAAAAGTTCTTGTCGGCGCGAATTCCCCTAATTTATGCCCCACCATTTGTTCAGATATAAATATCGGGAGAAACTTTTTCCCATTATGTATTGCTATCGTATGTCCGACAAAATCAGGAGTTATAACGCTTGCTCTTGCCCACGTTTTAACAACTTTTTTATCACCATCTTTATTTAACTTTTGCATCTTCTTCAGTAGCTTCTCATCCACATAAGGACCCTTTTTTGTTGAACGACTCATCTATTTTTTCCTCCGCTTACTTACTTCTTAGCTTTATCACGATGACTCACTATTACCCAATCCCAAACTTTCTTTGGTCTTGTCTTAAACCCTTTAGCAAGCTGATTCCAAGGGCTTCTAGGTTGATTTTTGCCTTTGGATTTGCCTCTGCCGCCTCCGTGTGGATGATCGACAGAGTTCATTGCAGTTCCGCGAACATGAGGTTTTTTACCAATATGGCGATTTCTTCCTGCAGATCCCATCGTAATATTTTCATGATCCAAATTTCCTACCTGACCAATTGTCGCGTAACAATTTACTCGAATAAGCCTGATCTCGCCAGAAGGCATTCTTACGTGAGCATAATCGCCCTCTTTCGCAAGAAGCTGGGCAGCAGCGCCAGCTGAACGAACAAGCTGTCCGCCTTTGCCTACTGCCAATTCCAAGTTATGTACGAAAGTACCTACGGGTATATTCGTAAGTGGAAGAGAATTCCCCGGTCTTATCCCGGCATCCGGACCGGACATGAGAGAATCTCCAACGTTCACGCCTACAGGCTGAATTATATATCGTTTTTCACCGTCTTGATATTGCAAAAGAGCTATTCTACTAGAACGATTGGGATCATACTCGATTGCGACTACTTCTGCCGGAATGTTAAACTTGTCCCTTTTGAAATCAATAGCTCTGTAAAATCTTTTGTGACCGCCGCCTCTAAAACGAACCATTATCTGACCGGTATTGTTGCGACCGCCTTTTTTCTTCACTACCCGTATTAACGATTTTTCAGGTTCCGTCTTAGTGATATCTGAAAAATCCGATACGGACATTTGTCTTCTAGACTGCGTATAAGGCTTAAATGTTTTAATCGGCATTACTTTTTCCTGTTTTCGGGCGCACCCTCGCAACGTTAGATACAACCAACCCCTTGCTGGATCACTACCCATAATTTACTTCTAAAGCTAAAAGACTACATTTGGTAAGACTTTACCGTTACTCAGCCTAAAATTAGACCTCGTCGACCATTTGAATTTCCTGTCCTGCGCCAAGTTTTACCATTGCTTTTTTCCAATCGCTCTTGTATCCTGAATGCGCGCCCATCCTTTTGCTTTTTCCAGCATAGTTTGAAGTATGCACGCTTTCTACTTTTACGTTGAACAAAGACTCTACAGCCTGCTTTATCTGAAATTTATTAGCATCTCTATTTACTACAAAAGTATATTTATTGTCTTTTTCTTTCAGAAGCGTTGCCTTTTCCGTTACTATCGGTCTCTTAATAATGTTCCTGATTTCCATTTTACTTTATTCCTCAAATAATAAAAGGCAACCAATTTCGCTTATAGTGATTGTCTTTTTTTTATTGAATCAATCGCTTCGGGCGTAGTAATCAACTTATCTGCCCAAAGAACTTGATACGCGTTGATATTTTTAATATTTTCAACTACAACATTCTGCACATTTCTAGACGCTACTTTAAAATTTATATCGTTAGAAATTGCGAAAATAATTTTCTGACCTTCAACTTTAAGATTCCTCAAAAGTTCCACTACTTTTTTTGTTTTAACTTCGTCAACTTTTACAGAATCAACAACTATCACGTTGCCTTTCTGAAGTTGTGCAGAAAACGCCATACTCAAAGACAATCTTTTTTTCTGCTTTGACATCTTTGTGTAATAGTCCCTAGGTTGCGGTCCAAAAATAATACCACCTTTTCTCCACAAAGGAGAATTTCTCTGACCAGCTCTAGCATTGCCCGTACCTTTCTGTTTCCACGGTTTCGCTCCTGAAAAAGAAACTTCGCCTCTCGTTTTTGTTTTGTGTGTACCAAATCTTTGATTGCTTAAGTATGCCGTCGTGACTTCATGCAGAAGCACGCCGGAAACTTCCGTACAAAAAAACGCGGGAAGCTCTATTCTTCCTTTTTCCTGACCCTTTGCGTCGTAAACTATTGTTTCCATTCTCTCTCTCTTTCACCGACAACACTAAACACACGATAGATATTATTATTAAACCATTGTCAACTTACACACACTAGACAAACAACAACGAACCATTAACACCAACAGAACAATCTTTCACATACATTATAGTCAACTCACTGCTAGACTTGTGACATCTGCAAGTCGCAACAATCTAGACAACAACAATGCTGGATTGCTTCATCATTTCATTCCTCGCAAAGACATCGCTAGCACATATTTACATTCAGCTACTTCTTTGCCTTGGCTTTTATTTCTCTGACGCCAGGAATTTTTTTAAGCGTACTGCTTATGATCAATGTTCCGGTCTTTACAGCAGGAACAGCGCCTTTAATAAGCAAGACATTTTTTTCAACATCAACTTTTACTACAAGCAATCTCTGTATTGTAACATATTCACCACCTAAATGTCCAGACATTTTCATGCCTTTTAAAACTTTCTGCGGTCCCTGCCCGCCACTAGAACCCCTTGCGCGAGTTCTATCGGATTGACCGTGAGTTGTAGGCTGCATACCAAAGTTATGTCTTTTGATAACACCGGCATAACCTTTACCCTTTGTCACAGCGCAAACATCAACATAGTCGCCTGCTTTAAACACATCTGCTTTTATCTCTTGTCCGACTGTAACCTCAGCAACATCAGTAACTCTAAATTCTTTTAAAATCTTCTTAAGTGGAAGATCATTTTTCTTAAAAAGACCTACTTGAGACTTATTAAGATTTTTTGCTTTTACGTCTCTGAAAGCAAGCTGAACAGCAGAGTAGCCGTCCTTTTCAGCTGTGCGTACACTCGTGATAACACAAGGTCCTGCCTCTACCACTGTTACAGGTATGAGATTCCCTTTATCGTCGAAAACCTGCGTCATACCAACTTTTTTTCCAATAATCGATTTTAACATATTTTCTCTCTACGATTCAAATATTTTTTTGAGGGATTACATCTTAATTTCAATATCAACTCCCGCGGGCAAATCGAGCTTCATAAGTTCTTCAACAGTCTTCGACGAAGGCTCGCGAATATCAACTAATCTCTTATGAATTCTCATTTCAAACTGTTCGCGTGATTTTTTATCCGCGTGAACAGATCTGTTGACCGTATATTTTTTTATGCTAGTAGGCAAAAGCACAGGTCCGGTTATAGCTGCTCCGGTACGCCTTGCCGTTTCCACTATCTTGACAAGCGAATCATCTAACATTTTATGATCGTATGCCCGCAACTTAATTCTTAAACGCTGAGTCGGCACTACTTTTTCATTTACCATAAATTTTAATCCTATTTATTTGATCTCTGTTTATCTCTGCTTACATTTGCGCTTTAGCATAACACAACATTCCATGTACTTCAAGCCAGGCAACAGCTATTTAAAACACTAAATTTTATCTGTTTTGCTTTAAGCAAAACCAAACCACACCTGTATGTTGGAGCAATTACGGAAAGGTTTTGCAACCTTCATACCAGCACATTCCGACAGGCAGAGCCTATTCTCGAATGTTTTTATAGAAAACTTTCATTCTCTCAATCTCCCAAACAGGACACCTCCACCATCCAAATACCTCACCTCTTTTAAGATTACAGAGTGCAGTGTCCTATTTTCTCTCCACCCTACACATTATACAATATTATTCAACAATTTCAGTAACAACGCCTGAACCAACTGTTTTACCACCTTCTCTGATTGCAAATCTTAACTGCGGTTCCATCGCTATAGGCATTATCAACTCAATGTCCATCGTTACGTCATCCCCAGGCATTACCATCTCCCTTCCCGCAGGCAAATGCGCTATCCCAGTTACATCTGTCGTCCTAAAATAAAACTGCGGCCGATACCCGTCGAAAAATGGCGTATGTCTCCCACCTTCCTCTTTCTTCAATATATATACCTTCCCTTTAAACTTCTTGTGTGGCTTTATTGACCCGGGAATCGCTATTACCTGCCCTCTTTCTACCTGCATCTTTTCTATCCCTCTCAACAACATCCCTATGTTGTCACCAGCCTGCGCTTCATCTAACAACTTCTTGAACATTTCTATCCCAGTTACCACCGACTTCCTCGTGTCCTGTATCCCTATAATCTCTACATTGTCACCTACTTTTACTTTCCCACTTTCTACTCGCCCTGTCGCTACTGTACCTCTCCCAGTAATCGAAAATACATCTTCCACACTCATTAAAAACGGCTTATCTATATCCCTCGCCGGTAGTGGTATCGTCGCATCTATTGCTTCCATCAACGCCATTATTGAATCCACACCCTCCTGCTTCCCTTCTAATGCCTGCAACGCACTACCCCTGATTATCGGCGTCTTATCACCAGAAAAATTGTACTTCGTCAACAAATCCCTTACTTCCATCTCTACCAAATCCAATAACTCTTTGTCCTCCACTGCATCGCACTTGTTTAAAAATACTACTACCGAAGGCAGGTAAACGTGCCTTCGGTAGTAGTATTTTTAAACAAGTGCGATGCAGTGGAGGACAAAGAGTTATTGGATTTGG
>NZ_JAIXMZ010000075.1:0-5456 GCF_020328025.1 Candidatus Endomicrobiellum pyrsonymphae
AACTATAGCAGTATTATTATTGTTGTCAGTTGTGTTGTCTTCGTGTACTGAGAAGGATAAGAGTAATGATTTTGCACGTATTACTCCTCATATTATTGACTCTCGGTCTTTGGAGGATGTAAATCCTCTCACCGGTTCTTTAGATAATGTAATTCGTGCGCCCTCCTCTTGTAACCAATCTGAGGCGACTTGTTTTGAATCTTTGCAAGGGAGCTTTGAAGGTGGTGCGGATTGTAAACCCCGTGACGCGGAATGTATTGTGGCTTCTGTGACGGGTGACTCTGAGACTTCGAAAAAGTGTACTCTCTCTCAGAAAACTTGTTTTGGTGATTATTCTAAAACTTCGCCTAAGAATGACTCCATCAAGAATTCTTCGGGGAAGGATTATAGGCAGGTGGCTTTGGCAAAAATAAAGAAGGCGAGCTGGAAGAGTTGGGTAGAGACATATGCTCCACCTATTACTAGTGCGGTTGTGCTCGTGGCGTGTTCGATGTTTGTGCCTCCGCCTCGGCAGGTCGGTGGTGATCCTCCGCCACCTTGGTGGGATAAGTTTGGTAGGAGGGCTTATTTTCTGAGTGCTGTTGGTGCTATACTGGGGTGGACAATGACTAACTACTCGCTTGATAAGTTTAATAAGTTTCAATGGAAATGGTTAACAACATACTGAACCGGTTGATAGGATTTATTGATTTCTTACTAGTTGTTTGATATTGTGTTGTTGTGGTATTGATGTAGCGCATTGACTAAACTAGCCTGTAGCTTTTTATATGATTTCATCCATATCTGCCAACTTCTTCTCCAACTTGGTTTTCGCTATCAAAATTCTCCTCAACTAAGGTGTTCGACATTCCTCTCAAGTGCCTCCGCCAATCTCAACGTCTTTACCGTTGCCACCTTTAACACCTTCGACTTCCCTTCCGACGCCGCCGCATTCACCACCCTCGCCGCATTCACCAACACCCTCACTACCCCACCCAGCATCACCGCCGACCCATCCATCTTCAACGCTATTGCCACCTTCCTCGCCGCCTCCGCCGTCGCCTCCGCCCCCGTCGCATTCGCCTTCGCCTCCACCAACCTCGCCTCCACCGCCTGCACCCTCGCATCCGCCACCTGCGTCGCCGCACCAGACAGCCCAGGTCTCTCATTCTCAGGCTGTCTGGTGCGGCGACTCGTGGCTGTGTATGTTATTCGTTTGGGCGTTATGCTAAGTCCTAAGACGTTACCGATTTCACGGTCTGATGTGATAGTTCCCCACGCATCTCTGGGAACACTGCACCATTTATGTTTATCGCAGAACGTAGTGGGAGATTGTGGAACATATCTCTTCTCTTTCTCTCTTTCTGTCATCTTGACTTCTTCAACTTTAGTGTTTCTAGCGAACCCGTTAACTTTGTGAGATTTATCGGATGAGCATGCTGAAAAGAGCAGAGAAAAGCAAACAAACAAGCTTACACATCTTTTTAAACGTAATGTCATCATATTATGTCTTCCTTTTAAGAGTAATGTCATCATACTATTTCCTATTTTGTTTTTATCTATCGGCATTGTAATGTCAGTATACTATTTCCTATTTTGTCTCTATACGATACCAAATATCCAAGATAAAAACAAATTTAGGTAATGTCATCATACTATCGGCGTCCTTGCGAGGAATTGTTCCTTAAAAAACAAGTATAATTTAAGTGTATAAGGTAAAAGCTTGATGAGGTTGCAAATGTGCAAACTTTAGTTTGCAGCATGCGAACAATATACACTGAATTTGTAGGCATCGATGTATCAAAAAACAAGTTGAACGTTTATGAAACAAAAAACAATCAGTACTATACAGTAACTAATGACAAAGAAAGCATTCGTTCTTTATTTAACAAGTGAGCAACAATTGATATTAATGGACTTAACAGGCGACTATGAAGTCGAAGTTGTCAAAGGGTTCACGATTACAATGTCCATAGAGCGCAAGATCGTAAAGTAAAACAGTTTATACCAAGTTACGGACAAAAAGCCAAAACTGACAAAATAGATGTTAAAATGCTAACGACTTAAGGATTACACGAGCAAGGCAAAAACGAACAGTTGAAAGAGCTTATAAGTCATCGTGAAGATCTTAAAGGAATGCTTCAAAAAGAGCGCAATCGTGAAGGATATTTTGACGATAAAGGAGACAAAGGTTCCACAAGAGTAATCATTGAAGCATTACGGAAGCGATAAGCTCCGTGAAATCAGTAGGTGAAAAACTACTACGACCTTGTTAAGAGAAATTGTTGCTCCAGCAGGTCTTGCTCCTTATGCCAATTATAGCGGTAAGGCTAGCAAAAGGCGTAGAGCTCCTGCAAGGTCGCCATCTTGTGTTAAACGCATGCTATTTATGTGCGCTATGTTGTTATTAGAAACAACAAAGGCTATGCTGACAAACGACGGCAAACTTAAAATGGTTGTCGTTGTGCACAAACTATTAATCATTATTAACAATTGTTGTAAGCAATATTACCTTGATAAAGCTTATATGCTCACTTAATTGTATCTTTTTTCAAGGACTTCTTTCATCACTTTTTTCAGTGGGTCGATGAGAGAGTACGCATTTGTATTATTTAATTTTACTTCCTTTTCAAAAACTCTACAACATCGCTTGAAGCTTGTTAATCCTTACAACAACCAAGCCTAAAGAGTTTAATATTTATACAGAAGGTCTATTTTAAAGCTATAAGCACTTGCAAACCGCAGGACAAACTTTATTTAATGGACAAGTTGAATGATTTGGACTTCTTGCTCTACAAATACGTCTTCCTAAAGTTTGTATATAAAAAGAAAACTTTATCCAGTATTCTTTTGGCACCGCTTTCATCAAATCTTTTTCAATTTTAACAGGATCATTATATTTGGTAAGTCTAAGCAAATTCGCAATTCTTATGACGTGTGTATCAACCGCAATTCCTTCCACTCTACCAAAAGCGCTTCCTAAAACAACATTTGCGGTCTTTCTAGCAACGCCTGGAAGAACAAGAAGCTCTTCCATAGTTTGAGGAACAATCCCGTCATAATTATCTGTTATTAGCTGAGCGGATCTGATAATATTCTTAGCTTTGTTTCTAAAAAAACCTGTAGATCTTATATAGTTTTCAAATTCCAAAACATCGACTTTTGCATAATCATTTATATTTTTATACCGCTTAAAAACATTCTCTGTAACTTTATTAACTCTTTCGTCGGTACACTGCGCGGACAAAATCACCGCGACAAGAAGCTCAAAAGGAGTTGAAAAGTTCAGAGCGCATTTTACGTCTCCAAAATCTTTTTCTAAAATTTTTGTTATTTTAAGCGCATATTTTTTTTTACTTTTTCCCATTGATAATTCCAAGTATCTTTTTATGCATCGCAATGCTATTCGACACAAGTATTGTATCTTGAAACGCAGAATCTTTTGAACCTCTATAATCCGATACCTCGCCGCCCGCCTCCTTAACTATTATGATGCCAGCGGCAATATCCCAAGGTTTTAACCCTTCCTCCCAAAAGAACTCAAAGCGCCCGCACGCCACATAGGACATGTCTAAGGCCGCAGAGCCAAGTCTTCTTATCCCTTGAGTCTCAAATATTATATTTTTAAAATTTTTCATTAGTTTGGTATTACCTTTTTTAATAGAATAAGGAAATCCCGTAACGGCTAAAGAACGAATTGTATCTTTTACTTTTGAGACTTCTATTTTCTTGCCATTAAGCCATGCTCCCTTATTTTTTTCTGCTACAAAAACCTCTTTCATAACTGGAGCATAAATTACGCCGGCAATAATTTCATTTTTATATTTTAATCCTATTGAAACGCAAAACATAGGAAGCCCATGTACAAAATTTACAGTACCGTCAAGGGGATCAATAATCCAACAATAGTCTTTACTAATCTCATTTACACCGTCTTCTTCAGCTAAAACACCATGCTGAGGAAAAACATCTTTTATTACCTTTATTATCGCTTTTTGAGAATTTTTGTCAGCCTGAGTAACGGGATCAATTTTCCCTTTATACTCGATATTGAGTACGCCATTGTAATGCTTTAAAAGTACGGCTGCTCCCACTTTTGCTGCAACTAACGCCGTATTTGTGTAAGACGAAAAATTCATACATACTCCTCCTGTATTATTTAATTATCTAACATGCTTTCAATACTTTCTGGAGAATTTAATTTATTATGCCAAGAAGCATAACTGCCATGTTTTCCTCATTATCAACATCGATAAAACAAATGTTTGCAATGACTTTAGGTATTATCGCTTCAAAAACAGCAATATTTAATGCAAAATATCCCAAATCCTTAGTTCTATCCCGTTCAATTTTATATTCAACATATATATTATTATCAATCATATAAATTTGACTTATAGAAATATTATTTAAGTATTGAGAAGGTTTAGGTGCTATAATCACTGCAATTTTTTTGTCAAAATCAGGAACAGTAACTTTATTAACCATTGTTTTAGTAACACCTAATAACTTATTAAATTTATCGACTGAATTTGCTGTAAAAAAGTTAATTTCTTTCAGAAGTTTAACATTATTCTTAAGAAAATATCCTTCTAATTTCTTAAATTGTAACAACTGTTTTTTCTCTTGTTCTATTTTGGATATTTTTGATTCAACTTCTTGAATAGTTTTTAAAGATATAGTTTCTTGTTGTTGATGAGAGGCAGTCGCACAACCCGTGGCAAACAACGAGCCTATCAATAACATAGGCGCTGTTTTTTTCATTATATCCCTCTCAAGAATAAAAAACTTATTTATTGATATTATATGTGCATTCAATACTTTGAACAAGCGTATCTATAAGAGTATTTTTGTAATCAGCGAATATTTTTGCATCGTTTAATTAAACGTATACCCTCTCAATCGCTTCAAAAAAGTTCGTCCTATTTTTTTCTATAAATTTTTCGTTAGATATCGAATCATTGCGTATTCTGTAAACGTAAAGAGCTTTGTCAATAAAATATATTTTTTGCGATTTTGTATAAAAACGATAATAAAATTCTAAATCCCCACATACCAACTCATCAGACCACACGACATTGTGTTTTTTATAAAATCATTCCTATATACTTTATTCTGGGCATTCAGGAGTAATATTTATTACACTTTCGCTCAATTTGCGACAATAATTTTTTTAACAAAGCATTAGTCGCTATCGCTAAAAAGTCTCATATTTATCCAAACGCTGTCTAAGCCGGTTTCTTCCAGCTTGTTGTGTACGCAAGTTTTAGAGCATATTAGACTCAATATAGTCATCAGGATCAACGCATGCTACATATTTTCCCGTAGCAACTTTCAGTCCGGCATTTCTTGCGATACCTAGACCTTTATTTGTTTGAAAGTTTATTATTTCCATTCTACTGTCTTTAGCGGCATAATATTTAACTATTTGCATTGAGCTGCCTGAACCCGCAATCGTCAACACACAAAAGCTCTAT
>NZ_JAIXMZ010000076.1:0-5261 GCF_020328025.1 Candidatus Endomicrobiellum pyrsonymphae
TTCATCAAATAACCAAGATACGTAAAATTAGAATACTTTAATGCGCCTCTGCTTGCCTGAATAATCACGGGGGACTGCGTTTCTTTTGCAGCAGTCATAATTGCCTGTATCTGCTCCATATTGTTGACATTATACGCGCCTACTCCGTAGTTCTTTTTCTTCGCTTCATCCAAAATTTGCTTACCCGTTGCTAGAGCCATTTTATTTCCTCCTATTTTTTTGAGACTTCTTTTTCACTGTTTTTTTACGGTTATTTTTAGATTTTACAACATCTTCATAAATGCCAATGTTTCTAAATTTCAAATACCTTTCCTCAGCAATTTTTTTACCGCTTAGACCATCATATTCGCCAAGATATTTCTTTAATGCGGTTTTGATATTCGCTGCCGCTTTTGTATAGTCGTAATGAGCGCCACCCAAAGGTTCCTTTATAACTTCATCTATAACTTTTAAACCCAATAAATCTTTAGCTGTTATTTTCATCGCTGTTGCAGCTTCAGCCGCTTTTGAGCCATCTCTAAAGAGTATTGCGGCGCATCCCTCAGGCGAAATAACTGAATAATAAGAATTTTCGAGCATTAAAACTTTATTGGAAACACCTATCCCCAACGCTCCTCCGGAACCACCCTCGCCTACAACAACGCTTATAACAGGGACTTTTAAATCCGACATATCTCTTAAATTTCTTGCGATAGCTTCAGCCTGACCTCTCTCTTCAGCAGCAATCCCGGGATATGCTCCTGACGTATCTATAAAAGTTATTATAGGTCTGTTAAATTTTTCGGCAAGTTTCATAATTCTCATGGCTTTCCTGTACCCTTCAGGGTGAGCCATACCAAAATTTCTATCCATATTTTCTTCGAGAGTTCTGCCTTTTTGATGACCTATAACAACAACTGACCTATTATCAATCTCAGCAATACCGCACAAAATTGCCTGATCGTCGCCAAAAACCCTATCGCCACAAAGTTCTACAAAATTATTGAATATTAATTTCACATAATCTGCAGAATAGGGTCTTTGAGGGTGCCTTGCAACTTGTATCCTCTGCCAAGGAGATAATGAACTGTAAATTTTTTGCTTTAGTTCGTCCCTTGTCGTTTCAAGATCTTTAATTTGCTCAGACAAATCCACATTGCCATTCACAGAAGATTCTTTTAATTCGTCAATCCTTTTATCAATCTCCACTATTGGCTGTTCAAAATCAAAAGTTGTTTCCATGTGCCCTCTCAAACTTATGCTTGTTACATCTCTCTTTTGTTATAAACAATTATTATTTAGAGATTTAAAATTTCCCAGAATAACTGATTCTTAAAACTCTTTCATTTGGGACCCTTCCAACACTTTCTTTCCCCCAACAATCTCTAATAATACAGTCCACATCTATGTATTCCGTTAAAGCAAACTTTAAACCGCAGTTAAGCCTTGCATGAGGAAAGTAATTTATATTATCATATTCGGTCATAAAATATACTATTTCTTTATACACAGGAACCATCACATTTATAAATCCATAGACCTTGGCTTTTGAATTGTTTACATTAGCGCCGACATTAAGCATTAAACCATCTATAAAAAGTTCTCTGCCAATAACTACATACAAACCTTTTCCTCTCTGCAAATATTTCCATGAATAATCATTATCAATAAAATATCCTTGACCGTCATAGCCTATTGCTAATTGCGGTAGAACCATACTGCCTTCGTAAAGTCTTAATTTAACATTCAAAGCAGGAACCGCAACTTGAACTTGATCATTCCCTATAAGTTTGTCAAGCTCCCAAGACACGCCGATATTGAGAAGTTTGAAAACGCCGAAATTAATGTTTGAAATAATATTACCTGACGAAAAACATCTAACCCCCACGTCATACGTGCCATAACTCAAAGCACCTGTTGTAGGAGTATCTACTACATATGTTTTATTTGCAAGAGACAACGAAGCAAAAGAAAAAACAAAAACAGCCAAAACCAACATTTTTTTAAACACTTACTTCTCCTATTGACTTTGATACAAACATTAAAACTTATATTCAAAGTTCTGTCAAACAGTTTCACACAAAAAGAGAGCAGACAAAAACTCATTCTGCTATGTAATCAAGTAACCTCACAATCAACTAACTTTATATTAAGTTTATTCAAAATACAATCTGCGACTTCGTTTGCCATTAACCCATCCGTATTGAAAGTAAAATCATAATCCGCGTAAACACTTTTTCTAACATCTAAGAGTTTCTTGATTTCCATTAAAGGATTTTTACACTTTAGAAGAGGTCTATCGGCGCTATTTTTTAATCTTTCATATACAACTTCAACAGAAGCGCAAAGATTTATTATTATTCCCCTCTGTCTTAAAACCTTTATATTTTCAGGATTTAAAACCACCCCCCCGCCACAAGCGATAACAACAGACTTTTCTTTTGATATTTCTTTTATCACTTCAGTTTCAATCCGTCTAAAACAAGCTTCACCATACATCTTAAAAATATCGTTTATTGAAAGACCTGCTTTTTGTTCTATTAAATCATCTGTATCAAAAAAACTCATATTTAGTTTTTTTGCCACAATTTTACCTGTTTCTGTTTTGCCTGTCCCCATAAAACCTGTAAATATTATGGATTTTCTTTTTGATTGGCTATTCACTTATATTGCCTTTAATCTTTCTTTATAACTATTAACATTGTTTTTCATATCGTTTATACAGTCGCTGCCAAATTTTTCTGTTAATGCTTTTGCAAGTTCTATGGCAACTGCAGCTTCGGCAACAACACCCGCAGCAGGCACTGCGCAAACATCACTTCTTACAGCTTCGGCTTTAGCCATCTTTTTTGTAGCAAGATTTACAGAATGGAGAGAATTTACAAGCGAAGGAATAGCTTTCATAGTACAAGTTATAACTATAGATTCACCGTTGCTCATACCGCCTTCAATTCCACCTGCTCTGTTTGTTTTTCTATAAAACCCTTTTGTCTTATTATAAAAAATCTCATCGTGAGACATAGATCCAAAAAGTTCCGCAAGCTTTGTCCCAGCTCCAAACTCAATAGATTTAAAAGCCTGTATTGAAATTAAACTCTGAGCTAAACGCCCATCAAGTTTTAAATCCCACTGCGTATGACTTCCAAGTCCTACCGGAATATTTTTTGCGACAACAACAATCTTCCCTCCTAAAGTATCTCCTTTAGTTCTTGCTTCGTCTATCAATTTCATCATTTTTTTACTTGTAAGTTTATCGGGACATCTTATGTCTGACTTTTCCGAGTCTTGCCATATTTTATTTTCTTTTATAGAAGATATATCTGCTTTAATATTTCCGATTTGCAATGTGTAAGACATAATTTTTATACCAAATTCTTTTAAAACAACTTTACATATTGCGCCTGCAACAACTCTTGAAGCAGTTTCTCTTGCTGAAGCTCTTTCAAGAATATCTCTAAAATCATTTACGCCGTATTTCATAAGTCCCGCTAAATCCGCATGACCTGGACGAGGTCTTAAAAGAGCTTGCCCGCATGATGCAGAAGATGACGGCGACATTACATCTGTCCAATTTTTAAAATCTTTATTTGCAATAGTTATAGCTATCGGTGAACCAATAGTTCTTTGATGTCGCATACCAGAAAGAATTTTAGCCGTATCCGTCTCTATATTCATTCTCTCTCCTCTACCATAACCTCTTTGCCTTCTCGCAAGCTCTACATTAATTTCTTTGACATCTATGATAAGTCCGGCAGGAATACCCTCAACAACAACAACAAGAGACTCTCCGTGTGACTCACCAGCTGTTGTAAACCTAATCATGCGATTGCTCCTTAAAATATTAATAACAACAGAACTCTGTACAAATTCCAAAGTTACTGCGAATAAATTCGTAGCAACCCCTATAATCTAAAAGCGGTGGAGTCAAACAACCCACCCACCTATCAACTTTGGAACTTTACACAATCTTTTTTACATTGCCAAATACAAAACAACCACTCCCATATTCTATCAAATTTTGCATTTACAAAAAATCTCAGTATATTATATTTACGCAGCTTTTTTTAAAACATAACTTATGACATTTTTTCTAAAATTATAAAATATCTTTAAATCATTCTCTATATCAATATTGAATTGTCGCACATCTAAAATAATCTTATTCCCATGAATGTCATATCTATTGATTTTAAAACTTCCAGTATTGTGATTTACAATTATGGTACTATTGTCAAGTTTTACAAATAAAGCTTTCCTCATATTTATATTTTTTGTGTTCACTATTAAATCATTTTCAATGATTTTATAATCTAAGGGAATATTGATTGTAAATATTGGAACAAAAAAAATAAATACAAAAATTATAGATATTATTATAATCAAATTGTTTATGAAAAATATTTGTTTTTGAATCATTTATACCTCAACAATAATTTACAATTGAATTTTTTTATCAAACAAGTTAGAAATATTTGCTCTATGAGAAACAACAATAATAATTTTATCCTTATAAAAATTGAGCAAATTTCTATAAATTTCCATTTCCATATTTTCATGAATAGAATTTCCGAATTCATCTAACAATAAAACTTCAAAATTTTTCATTAAGCATCTTGCTAAAGCTATCCTTTGTTTTTCTCCTCCTGAAACAGATATACCTTTATTTCCTACAACTTTTTTATCATTCAAATTTTCAAGTTTGCATATTTTTAAAATTTCTAAATATCTTTGATTTATTAGACTATTACAATCCAAATTCAGTAGAATGTTCTCCCTGATAGTTGTATTGAATAAAAATGAATCTTGCGTGAAATACGATATTTTAGCTCTAAAATTCTTAATGTCTATACTGTATAAATTTTTGTTGTTTATTAAAATTTTCCCAGCGGATATATTATCAAAAAGTACCATTAAATTTAAAATTGTAGTTTTACCGGCTCCGGTGTTTCCAACTAGCGCAACTTTATCGTTTGAAATAATCTCTAAATCAAAATTTTTTAATACATTTCTGCCGATTTTTTTACAATTTAATTTCTTAATTATTTTGTTGCTTACTCTAAGCGCTACTTTACCATCCTTAGTTTCATCCTTTTTTAATGAAAAAAATCGATATTTTACATCTAAATATCAGGAAAAGTTTGCTCTATACTCTTCAAGATTATCGGATATAGTAGATTCGATTAAAGAAATAAAATTATTTGATATATACAAAAAAGAAACAGACAAGATTGATTCTGAAGCTAAAGATTTAGTTTTGGTAAATGTAAGAAGAGTTTTTTGTA
>NZ_JAIXMZ010000077.1:0-5153 GCF_020328025.1 Candidatus Endomicrobiellum pyrsonymphae
TCTCCAAATCTCCAAAACAGCTTTCTACAATATTGTTTGAAAAACTTAATCTTCCTGTAATCAAAAAAACTAAAACTGGATATTCAACGGACGAATCGGTGTTGTCTGAACTGTCCTCTTATGAATTGCCCGCCGAAGTGTTGAAATACAGAGAATTGCAAAAATTAAAAACCACATACATAGACCCAATAACAAATTACTGCGCTTATTATGACGATAGAATTCATACCGTTTTTAATCAAGCTGTAACAACTACAGGAAGATTGTCGTCAACAGAACCAAATTTGCAAAATATTCCTATAAGATCCGCTTATGGCAGAGAGTTTAGAAAAGTATTTGCGCCTGCGGAAAATAAGATTTTTATCTCTGCAGATTATTCGCAAATTGATTTAAGAGTTTTGGCGCACATTTCAGAGGATCAAAAACTTATTGAAGCTTTTAAAAACAGCGGAGACATTCATAGCGCTACGGCGAGAGAAATTTTTAATATACCAAAAGACGAACCCGTTCCAGATGGTTTAAGAAACGCGGCAAAATCTATCAACTTTGGGATAGTTTACGGTATGTCTCCTTTTGGACTTTCAAAGCAGTTAAATATTTCTGTGGTAGAAGCAAAAGAATACATCGATGGATATTTTGAAAGATATAGCGGAGTAAAAACATGGATGAAACAAGTTGTAGCGCAGGCGGCAAGAGATGGTTATGTAGGTACGATTACCGGTAGAATAAGATATATGCCGGAATTGCAATCTATGAATGTTCAGCTTAGAAATACCGGCGAGCGAATAGCTTTAAACATGCCGGTTCAGGGCAGTTCTGCAGATATTATAAAAATTGCTATGATAAATATATATAATGAGATTAAACTCAAAGATTGTAAATCTTTAATGCTCTTACAGGTGCATGATGATCTTCTTTTTGAAGTTCCCGTTAAAGAACAAGAACTTATGATTGCAATTGTAAAGGATAAAATGGAAAATGCCGTAAAATTAAGCGTTCCATTGTTTGTTGATATTAAGATAGGCAAAAACTGGGGAGAGATGAAAAAAATATGATAATAGGTTTGACGGGAGGCATTGCTACTGGAAAAAGCGAAAGCGCCAAGTATTTTGAGGAGCTTGGAGCTTATTCCATAGATGCCGATGCAATATCTAGAGATATTACCAAGCAAGGTATGCCCGCATTAGCTAAACTTGTAAAGATTTTTGGCAACGATATTTTATATTGTGACGGAAATTTAAATAGACAAAAACTTGCAAATATTGTTTTTTCAGATAAACAATCAAAACTTGAAGTAGATAAAGTTCTGCATGTTTATATAATTGCTCGTATAAATGAAATAATCTCACGTAAAACAAACAAACCTAACGTAATAGTGAACGCTCCTCTTCTTTTTGAGGTAGGGTTGGACAGAATCTGCGATAAAATTGTTGTTATATGGATTCCTTATGACATTGAGGTAAAACGTTTGGCGTTGAGAGATAATTTAAACACCGACGAGGTGAAAAAAAGAATTGATTCTCAAATGCCTTTGGAAAAAAAGACTAAGCTTGCAGATTTTGTAATAGACAACTCCGGTTCAAAAAAAGAATTAAAAGAAAAGATAATTAATTTATATAAATTGTTGACATCTGGAGTAGAATAATATAGAATCCAGCCGTTCTAGCTTATCAAAGGTGTCTTCCAAATCCGAAGGACAGTCGCGATATGATAGCCTAAAGCATACAAATGAAGACGTTTCAGAATAAGGATCTCTTTGTAAACAATCAAAACAGCATGTATATTTAAACTTTGGAGGGAGTCAATGGAAAAAGATAGATCTATGAATATGTCAGTTTTATCTAAACACACAATGATGGAACTGATAGAAACTGCAAAGAAGCTCAATCTTGAAGGTGTTGCAGGTTTAAGAAAGCAGGAGCTTATAGCAAAAATTTTTGAAGCTCAGTCAAAAGAAAACAAAATGGTTTATGACGAAGGCGTGTTGGAAATCTTGCCCGATGGTTTTGGATTTTTGCGTTCCCCAGATTATAATTATTTGCCGGGTCCGGATGATATATACATCTCTCCCTCACAGATAAAGAAATTTGCATTAAGAAAAGGTGACACAGTCGCGGGGTATGTGCGTCCCCCGCAAGGTCAGCAAGAGAGATATTTTGCTCTTCTGCAGGTAAAATCGATTAACGGACAAGAAAATCTTGAAGGTATAAGGGACAGAGCTCTTTTCGATAATTTAACACCTCTATATTCTAATGTAAAAATAGTTCTTGAAACGAGAAAAGAAGAAATACCAACAAGAGTTATAGATATGCTTGTTCCTATTGGCAGAGGACAAAGAGTTTTAATTAATGCTGCTCCAAGAACCGGCAAAACTGTTCTTTTACAGAAACTTGCTAACGCTATCACTGAAAATAATCCGGATATTGCGCTCATGGTTTTGTTGATAGACGAAAGACCTGAAGAAGTTACAGATATGCAGCGTTCAGTTAAGGGAGAGGTTATATCTTCAACTTTTGACGAACCGTCAGATAGACACATACAGGTTGCAGAAATGGTTATAGAAAAGGCTAAAAGAATGGTTGAGAATGGGAGACATGTTGTTGTTCTTTTGGATTCCATTACAAGACTTGCAAGAGCGTATAACACGGCAATACCTTCAAGCGGCAGAGTTCTTTCCGGTGGACTTGATTCTAACGCATTACAGAGACCGAAAAGATTTTTCGGAGCTGCAAGAAATATAGAAGAAGGCGGTAGTCTTACAATTATAGGTACTGCTCTTGTTGAAACCGGAAGCAGAATGGACGATGTTATATTCGAAGAGTTTAAAGGAACGGGAAATTGTGAAATTTATCTTGACAGAAAGCTCGCGGATAGAAGAATATTCCCGGCTATTGATCTTTTACGTTCAGGCACGAGAAAAGAAGAGCTTCTCTTAAATGAGGACGAAAAAAATAAAATGTGGATAATTAGAAAGTGGATGAACTCAATGAACTCCATAGAGGTTATGGAAGAATTGAGAAAGAGATTGCTTAACTCAAAATCGAATAAGGATTTCTTAAAGCAAATGGAACTTTTCAGTACAGAAGGACTATAATTAACGCTTTCTTCCCATCTAATCTATACTCTTCACTATTTATTAATACTTCTTCTACACATTTTGTTGTCCTATACGCGCAACTTTCACTCAAATTGTCCCATATCTGATAAAGGATTGGCGGACCGGATCAAAGAAACTCACGAGCGTGTTTGAGATATGCTCGTGAGTTTCTTTTTTTTAATGTAAAACCCGCAGTTCAAAGACTTTTCAGATTAGTACAAAGATTTTTATACTACGACTGAACTTTTTTTTGATTACAACCTATCCTGCACCATTTTTCTAATCATCAAATCTGTTTTCACCGCCACATCATTCCTTCCTCAGCATTCTGCCATCTTCGCCATATTGCTACATCAAACAGACAGATTATACTCCCGCCATCTTCTTCATCTCCGACAGCAGATTCTCCGCCATCTGCAACAGATTCGGCAACAGCTTTGGTACTAAATAAACGGAACAAAGCGCCACCACCCTTTTTTTGGTTGTTGTTGCTATACTTGTGGCTACCTGTGCCTGTCAGTCTGGCAGCAGTCTCAGTATGTTTTGTGGATGCGGAGGCGGTGGTTCTGGTGCTGAAAGCCTCTTATTCGCTTGCGCCATGTCCCACTTTTTTTTTGTCCATGACAAAATTCCGTTCCCTCTATAGAATTCCCTATCAATCTGCATGAATCCAATTTCAATAAGTCCAATGCTTCCAAGCTCTAGTGCATTGTGGCTAGCACTTTCTTTCATGACATCGCCAACGCTTACCTCAGGTCCATTCCCTGCCAACAAAAGAGAACGCGCCGCATTCCAAACAGAAAAGACACCCGCTAGAATTAAATTAGGAACAAAGGGCATTAAAAACTCAGACGCTTTTGACCCCCAACCCGCTTCTAGCTCCGATTCACTATAAAAATATCTGTCTTTGACATTAAATATGGTTGAATGCTTAAGCCTATATGCGCCTATAGCTAGAGGCAAAATAGCTGGAGACATTAAACTGCTTAAAAAATTGCTAACTGCAAGAGACAGGAGTCCCCACCATCCTCTAGAATCTCTCCCCCATCCCAGATACGGCAATATATAGTCCGTCACTTTGCTTTCCCACCAACTTGCTGCGCTCTTAATTCCTTGTAGCACGCCTCCAAAGTATCCATTGTGCTTCCAATAGTTGCTCCACCAATCATCTTTCATATGGTTGAGTAAACTAAAATTCCCAGCTTTTTCTTTATCAAAATCAGGCAAATCAAGTAGGTTCGGCAAATCTGACTCGTGTTCGATTATTTCCTTCATGTAGTTAGCTGCAGCTTTCTCGTATTCTTTTTTTCTTTCATTGAGGTCGTTGACTATTGCTACTTGTACGGGACATACTCTATTACGCTTATCATTACCAGACCAGCTATCAACAAGTGTCGTATTTCTTTCTTCACAGAGCTTGAGATTTTCTTCAGCGTCTTTGAAGTCTTTATCAGTAATGCCTTTAAGATAAATATCATAGATGGAAGCATTAAGATTATCAAAACTTCTAATTGCCTTCGCGCACTTTGAGGCGCTCTTCTCGTCTGGGTAGTTGGACTCGAGAGCGCAATGTTTAACTATGGATTGCGCCTTGGCAACTCCTTCCTCTTTTGTAGCTCCTTTTATCTTTTCGTATTTAACTGCTCTCTCTTTTTCGTCTGTTGCTTTTTTCTCTTCTGCTGCTTTCTTCTGCTCACTACTCATCGCTACTCTCGTCCCATGTAGCCGTATTTCGGACACACATACTTCGCTTCCATCTGCCGGCGATTTACATGTAACCAAAAGAGGCTTACCACATCCTTTGCCGCCACCCACAAGCGCGCAATGCAAATCCTTGCCTTCAAGAAGCTTAACACCATATTTCATGCTTTTAAACCTAACAGTCGAAGTACCTCCCTTATTCACACATACTGTTTCCTTTTTCTTGTGCGTCTTTAATATTTTTTGAAAGCGTATTTGTATGTAAAATATTTGGCACTTCTATACCATGCAAAATCATATTCAATATATGCGAGCGCTTTTTTTTCTATGCCGTAAAAAGTATTATGTTGCAATA
>NZ_JAIXMZ010000012.1:0-22750 GCF_020328025.1 Candidatus Endomicrobiellum pyrsonymphae
ATCGTGGAATAATATTAAGCGGTGGCGGGTCTCTTGTAAAAGGGTTTCCTGAGTTGCTGGCGCAAGAAACTGAACTTCCTGTAAATCGTGCTGACAATCCTCTAACT
This sequence comes from Candidatus Endomicrobiellum pyrsonymphae, assembly GCF_020328025.1. Taxonomy (NCBI): domain Bacteria; kingdom Pseudomonadati; phylum Elusimicrobiota; class Endomicrobiia; order Endomicrobiales; family Endomicrobiaceae; genus Candidatus Endomicrobiellum; species Candidatus Endomicrobiellum pyrsonymphae. The sequence goes on from NZ_JAIXMZ010000012.1 coordinate 108, forward strand.
TGTGTTGTAAGAGGGACAGGCGTATATTTAGAAGAGTTAGATAATATCAAAAAGTCTAGAAGGTCCAAAAAGGGAAATATATAATCAAGTGACTTCATAAGATGATAGTGCTTTGGAGACAGATTGTGAAGATTGTAGTAATTTCCATGTCTTCAAAATAAGTCGTTCTTTCCTAGTAGCTTGCCCTATCGAGATGCCTTAATCGAGAAGTAACGGCGAAGTCGTCGAGGTATGAGAGGGTGACAATGCCGTTAGGCATTGAGGAGACATGTTCTCGCATTGATGTTAGGGAACAGCTAAGGAACAATTCTGAACGAAGTGAAGAATACAGTGCTATAATTTTTTGTCGTTCCGAGACGTGTTGTATGTTGCCCCGTTTCGTTGCAAGGTGCTTTTCATGCGTTTTGTCTGAGTAAAACTGTAGAGTTTCTGTTTTATAAAGTTAGTCGACTCTAGATACTTACTTTTCGCTGAGTCTTATAAAATGTACCAAAATCAAAAATCAAAACGTGAAACTATTATTTTTGTAATTTTTCTATTAATTGGATTGTCTTTTATAATCGGCAGGTTCACTGCGTCTGTAAGTCTTATAAAAAATTTTATTTACCACATTGCTTATCCTAATTTAAACGCGGCAAATTTTATTTTCCGTTCAGTGGGTAATTTTGCCGACAATCTTAAGGCAGTAACATATCTGCGTCAAGAAAATATTGCGTACAGACAAAAAAATCAAGAACTTTCCGATAAACTTCGTAATTACGAGTTAATGTCTCAAGAGTATAAAAGCCTATTAAACCTCTTAAAATTAAAAAGTATTCCAAACACAATGTCTGTTTTTGCAAAAATTTCTGTTAGAGATACTAGCGAGTGGTATCAGTGGTTGATTATAGATAAAGGCTCAGATGACGGTTTATACAATGATCTCCCGGTTGCAATGTTTAATAAAGATAGAAATACACTATGTGCTGTTGGCAGAATAATAGAGACATATAAAAGCTCAGCCAAAGTAGTTTTGATTACAAATCCAATTTATGCACTTCCTGTAGAAATTAAAGGTAAAGATATTAACTGTCTTGCTGAAGGATTTGATTCAAACCTATTAAAAATAACGCATATTGCCCACGGGTCAGATGTTAACCCCGGTGATGAACTTGTTGTAAGCGAGTTAAGCTCAGTTTTTCAAAAAGATATGCCTGTTGGGATCATAAAAGATGTAATGGACGAGTCATCGCTTGATTTTAAAGTCGCTACGGCAGAAGTTTTTTTTGAAGCTCATACACTTTACGACGCTGTTATTCTTGTTCCTAAGCCGGAGACAAAATGAAAGAGTTAATATTTTATATTTTTCTATATATCGTTTTTTGTTTGCTTCAGTTTTCATTTGGCAAGTATCTTAATATTTGTGGTATTTTTCCAAACTTTATATTGATCCTTATTGCATATCTTGGCCTTTCAAAAAGAACAATAAATGCTCAAATACTCGGCTTTTTGCTAGGACTTACGTGGGACGTATTTTCGCCTAATGTCTTTGGGGTTAGAGCTATAATGTTTGCCTCTATGGGATATTTTACGGGACTTCTCGGTAAAAATTTTGACAGGGATAAAATTTCTACGCAGTGTGTTGTAGTGTTATTTTCAAATATTATATATTGGTTAGGATTTAATTTTACTTATTATATTCTTCCAAACGGTGGTAGTAGCCATACATCATTTGCTTTTATTACTCTTCAAGGAACCATGAGACTTATTGTCACGGTTATAATTGCTCCTATGGTGTTCTATATACTTGATTTTCTAATCGACTACATATACAGGGAAACGTAGATGGTGTGGCAGAGAGAAGATAAAAGCGCTTATGAGAATTTTCTCAAAAAACACAAGGCGATTCTTGTGTTTTTTATGTTCTTGTTTGTTTGTTTGTCCATACGTCTTTTTTATCTCCAAATTATCAAAGGTAATAAATACAGAGATATTTCTGAACAGCAAAGAATACATAACACTCGCGAACGCGCTCCGCGTGGAATAATATATTCTGCAGACAACTTACCTTTTGCTGAAAATAAATTTACGTACGTTGCGCTGTACCACCCATATGAGCATCATTTAAAGCCTTCAGAACAAGTAATACAAGAGCTGAACAAAATTTTAGGAAGAAAAATCAAACATACAGTAGATAAAAATTGGAGATTCGGTAGAGTTATAAAGCTTGCTAACAATCTTTCAATGGAAGAGATGTTTAAATTACAAGAAAAAAAATTAAGTTTAAAAGGCGTTGCCGTTGCAAAAGAATCTAGTCGTGTTTATTGTTCTCCCGAAGTTATAAGCCATATAATAGGTTATACAGGCGAAGTAAGGTCTGATGAAATTGAAGACTTGGCAGAACACGGATATAAAATGGGAGATTATATAGGCAGAGGAGGTATAGAGCAGACTTATGATCAATATCTTCAAGGAAAAGATGGCGGTTGGCAGATAGAAGTGAATGCAAGAGGTTATCAAGTGAAAGCGTTTAAATATATTGCTCCTGAAGTCGGGGCAAGCGTTTACTCGACAGTAGATTTAAAGCTTCAACAAGTGGCCTACGATGCGTTAAACAATAGCGATACAGGTATTGGCGCAGTGGTAGTTTTGGATGCAAAAACAGGGGCTGTAAAAGCGTTAGCATCATGTCCAGGGTTTGATATAAATGCGGCTGGCAACAGAGAATTTGGCAGATACTTAAAGGATAAAAGACTTCCTCTTTTTAATAGGGCATTACAAGCTCTTTATCCTCCCGGATCTATCTTCAAAATAATAACGTTTGCCGCGGCTGTAGATCTATTAAATATTGATCCTTCAGAGATCGTGGAATGTACAGGTAATTTTGAGCTCGGAGATAGGCATTATGTTTGCTGGAACAAACTAGGTCACGGAAAAATGAATATTATTTCCGCAACAGCGCAATCGTGCAATATTTATTTTTATCAATTAGGACTTAAGCTTGGCGTGAGAAATCTTGAGAAGTATGCAAAAAAATTCTGTTTGGGGCAAAAAACAAAGATAGATTTACCTAACGAAAAAAAAGGTTTTGTTCCTAATCCTGAATGGAAAAAAACAAAAGTGAAAATGCCTTGGCTCCAGGGAGATACTGTAATATTTTCTATAGGGCAAGGAGCTCTTTGGTCAACGCCTCTGCAAATGGCGCATATGATGTCTGTTGTTGCAAATAAGGGCATACATCATAAGCCTTATATAGTTGATAGAGTCATAGATTTAAGTGGTAACAAAGTGTATGAACATGAGTTAGAGCTTGGTGATGAGTTAAAATTGTCTGATAATACTTGGACGCTTCTTCATAAAGCTCTTTTAGAAACAGTTGAAAATGGTACCGGAAGAAGATGTAAACTTCCGGGTATTAAAGTTGCAGGTAAAACAGGAACGGCGCAGAATCCGCAAGGAAAAGATCATGCGTGGTTTGTTTCTTATGCACCGGCCGATAATCCTGAACTTGTAATGGCAATTATTGTTGAACATGGTGGCGGAGGCGGAATAAATGCTGTGCCTATAGGCAGAAAAATATATGAAGCTTATTTTAATTTAGAAGTTTTGCAAGAAGAAAACAGGGAAGCTAAGAAATGATTCAAGAAAAAAACTTTTTTCAACATCTTATTTCTAATATAGACTGGTGGCTTATTTTTGCAATAGCATTGTTAATGATTATAAGTTTTGGCGCAATATATTCTGCCGGTGTTAACTACGGAACATCGATTAGATATCTTTCTGTACAGTGTTTGGCATCGGGGATAGGTCTTGTAGGACTTCTGTTGCTTACAAGCATTAATTATCAATATTATAAATATCTATCTAAATTTGTGTATATTTTATCTTTGGCTCTTTTGATTTCCGTGCTAATTTTTGGATCTGTTAAAAGAGGAACAAAAGGCTGGTTTGATTTTGGTTTTATTTCTTTTCAGCCTGTAGAAATTGCAAAAATAATGTTTATTTTAACATTATCTGCGGTTCTCGATTTAAAAGCAACCGAAGTAAAGAAATGGTATTTTTTGCTTTCAGCATTTACAATATTGACGGGACATTTAATACTTATAATGATGCAGCCTGATTTTTCTTCAACGTTGTCTTATTTCCCTGTAACTTTGGTTCTTCTTTTTATTATAGGCGTTAATCCGTTTTATTTAGGATGTATAGTAATTTTAGGTGGTTTTGCCGTAGGCATTCCTCTTGCTAAAACCTTTTTAAATATACAGATGAAGTTTTTAGAAAGTGAAATAGTTCCGATTAATATTTTAAATTTTTTACAAACAGGCAGTGGCGAGTTTTATATAATTGCCGCGATATTAACTTTGATAATAGGAATCTGGTGGTTTTTTTGGAAATTAAGGATTAAGATTCCTATTGTTTATACTGTTGTTTTATGCGTGGCAATAATAATTGGTTGTTTAGCGTCTATCTCTGTCGAAAAATCATTAAAAGATTATCAAAGAAAAAGACTTGTAGCGTTCTTAAATCCCAATGTTGATCCAAGAGGTTCAGGTTATAATATAATACAATCACAAATAGCTATAGGTTCAGGCAAGTTTACGGGAAAGGGTTTTAAGAAGGGTACGCAAACGCAGCTCGGTTTTCTCCCGGAACAACATACGGATTTTATTTTTTCTGTAGTAGGAGAGGAAGGCGGGTGGATTTTGTCGCAGCTTACGCTTCTTCTCTATTTTATGTTTATTTGGCGCGCACTTGTAATAGCAAAAGAATCTCGTGATAGATATGGTTCTCTTGTAGCGACTGGTCTTGCTACAATGTTTACATTTTACGTTGTAATCAATGTAGGTATGGCTATGGGTATGATGCCTGTAACCGGAATGCCGCTACTAATTCTTTCCTACGGAGGGTCTTCCATTTTTTCATCGTTGTGCGCCATCGGTATTTTATGTTCTATACGAATGCGAAGGCACACTCATGTTAAATGATGAGGGATTGATTGTTGTGCTATAGTTGACTATAGATTTGCAAAAATTTATTAAAAGATATAGAATCATTGTGCGTTGTTAATTGTTTAAGGGAGATGTGAAGATGAAGAAAGTATTTGTGATTTGTTGTTGCTAGTAGTATTCTCAAGCATGTTAGTAGTGGCTGAAGCGCGACCCGAAAGTAGGTAAGTGTGAGGAAAGATATAAGGAAGTAGAAGGGGTTCCAGAAGCAGGAGTTATAAGAGCAAGTGCTATCGTAGGATTTATGATAAAAAGTAAATAGATAGCATGTTGGATTTTTAAACGAGGCGTTGGACTTCGTAAAGGAGAGGTAAAGATGAAGAAAATTGTGTTGGTTGTAGCTTTTGCAGCATTTTTTGGTTTTTCACTTGTAGCTTGTGCATGCAAGAAAGAACAGACGGCTCCTGCAACAGCAGCAGTTGCCGGAGCAGTTGACGGAGAAGAAAGTTCGCAGGATGTGATGACAACTTCTACAGAAGAAGTAGCGCAATAAAAAGCAATTTTTTATCAGTCTTCGATGCTATCTGTTAGCTCGAAGACTGTTTTATTGGTAGATTTTCAGTATTTGATTGCTTTTTCAAGATGTTTATTAGAGTTTCTGTATAAATATTAAAACTCTTTAGAGTAGGTTATTATAGGGATACAGGCAAAAGATGAGTTGCAAACTTTAAACGGGGATTGTAGAGTTGTTGTAGTAGATTCCTCTTTTTAAAAGAGGTGGCGAGTGTAGCTCGATGGGGTAAATTTATAATCAAGACATGTTTAATCTTGAGATTTATACGGGACTAATTATGTTTTAAGCATTAGAACAAATCAGTAACTGGGATCACTGCGCCTTTGTATTTATCTTTAATAAATTTCTTTACTTTGTCAGATTGTAAAAAATTAACCAAAGTTCTGATTTGATTGTATGGTCTTCCACTCTTTTAGAGCTTACGGCTACAATGTTTGCATAATGGGCATCTTCTTCCTCGCTAAAATTCTAGACTTTTGTAAATCAATACCAGCTTCTAAAGTTTGTAACGTAGGTGGCAAATTGATCTCTTACTCTAGGGATAAAAGACGAATCAATTCAACAAGGTTAATAGGTTTTATGTATGTTTTAACATCGCAAATACTTGTGGTGTGAGGAGAAATAGTTTGTTTTAGTTTTACAAAACCCTTGTTTGACAAAAGTTCAATATGTTATGGAATACTACATAAATTTGCTTTAAGCGTTTAGTTATTGTAGAATCTGAGATCATTCAAGTAGAGGAAGATTTTGGATAAAATCATGGCAAAGAAAGATTTACTATCAATTTACGATTTACCAGCAAAAGAAATAAAAGCAATACTAAACAAAGCAATCGAACTTAAAGGCAAAAAGAAATATCTTGATGTTTTTAAGGGCAAAACTTTGGGGATTTTATTAGAAAAACCTTCGACGAGAACGATGGTTTCTTTTTCTGTTGCTATGGTGCAGCTTGGCGGCGCGCCTATATTTTTAAATGTTGAAAAAATGCAGCGGTCAAGAGGCGAGTCCATACATGATACAGCGCTTGTTTTATCGCGTTTTCTGGATGGTCTTATGATAAGGGCTTTTAACCATACAGATGTAGAAGAGTTTGCAAAATATTCTACAATTCCTGTTATAAATGGTCTTACAGATTACGAACATCCTTGCCAAATTTTGGCAGATATTATGACTGTCATGGAGTTTCATAAAGCGAAAACAATCGAAGCTTTAAAAAAAATTAAAATTGTTTTTACGGGTGATAGCAATAATATTGCCAATTCGCTTCTTGCTATAGCTGCTGTGTTAGGTCTTGACCTAACTATAATTTCTCCGGAAGGATATTCAACAAAAAAAGAGATTTTGAACAAAGCTTTAAAATATACCGCTTCAACGGGCGCTGAAATAAAAATTACAAGCGATATTAGTGCAGCGAAAGATGCTGATGTAATATATACAGATGTGTGGACATCTATGGGTTTTGAATCTGAAGAAAAAAAGAGAAAAAAGATTTTTGCTCCTTATCAAGTAAATATCGAATTTCTTAAAAAAGCTTCTTCAAAATGTATTGTTCTTCACTGTCTTCCAGCGTTAAGAGGGGAAGAAATTACTGCAGAAATTATGGATAAATATGAATCTTCAATATTTACGCAAGCGGAAAATAGACTTCATGCTCAAAAAGCTGTCTTATTACACTTCATCAAATAAAGAAATTATTCTTGCTTCGTCTTCTCCGCGGAGAATCTCCTTGCTTAAACAATGGGGTGTATTGTTTAGAGTTGTTCCAAGTGGCGCTGACGAAAACACTACTCTTGTAAAACCTTCGTACGTAGTAAAAGAACTCGCATATAGAAAAGGATCTTGCGTTGCTAAGCGGTATCCGAATTTTTTGGTTTTGTCGGCAGATACCATTGTTGTTTTAAATGGTAAAGTTGTCGGCAAACCCAAGAGCAAAAAAGAATCTGAAGAAATAATAAGAGAATTAAACGGAAGCACTCATAAGGTATATACCGGCGTTGCGATTATTAAAAATAATAAAAAATCTATCTTTTATGATATTGCTCGCGTTAAAATGAAAAAACTGCCTGAGAATACACTCAAACAGTTCTTCGGAAAGCATGTGGATAAAGCAGGATCCTATGCTGTCCAAGATGCCGATGACAACTTTGTTGAAAAAATTTTCGGCGACTACTACACGGTTGTCGGTTTACCTTGCATAAAACTTGCCAAAGAATTAAAAAAGTTTAACATCAATCCTAAAGTTTGAAAATCAAATCGTTTCTTACTATTACAGAATTTTTGACAACACCTGAACACCATTCGTTTAATGCAGCATTTATTTTTGATTGTAGTATAGCAGTCTTTGTTATTTGCGGATTTTGTTTAGCAATTTCGTCAAGTTCATAACTCCATACTTTTATAGAAGAATCAATCATCATTTTGACTCTATTTCCGGCAATTTGTTTTTTTCTTAAAGACTCGTACTCCCTGGGCTTCATATGTATAGACGCTAAAAATGTCATATATTTGTTTTTATTGAAAACGCCGTTATCTTGAAATGCTACTGAATTTTGTAAATCTGTTTTCAACTCTTCATCCGTTATTACAATGCCGTAAAGTTTAGCCTGCTGATAAAAAACTTCATCCTGTACCAAAGCAGTTTGAATAGCTCTTATTTTTACTTCTCTTATGTCTTGCTCGGACAAAGATTCATCCGTTGTTTTATAATACATTTCTATTGAATTCGAATACATTGCATAGTACGCACGGTACAGCCGCATAGATATCTTTGCGCCGTTTACCTTTGCTACATAATCAATTTTTGGACCAAAAAAATAAGACCCCGCTCCTAAAAAAGTGCCACAGATAAAAGCAGTTAATGCTACAATCAAAATTACACGCGTGTGCTTTCTAAAAAAATTCATCATTCCAGTTTCTCTCCATTATAAGGTTAGTCGACTGTAGTTTCTTTTATCGTCATTGAAGAATTCCCGTAAAAATGAGCGCCTTCGGCAATAGTCAATATATTTGTTTTTATATCGCCAAAAACTTTTGCTTGGGGTAAAATTTCTATTGTTTCCGAAGCGTTAATATTTCCTTTTATTAGTCCGGCGATTACAATTACTTTTGTATCGATTTCGCCTGTTATTTCAGCTTTTTCTCCAACAATCACACCACCAGCTATTATGTTGCCATTAATTTTACCATCAATGCGTACAGTCTTATCAGTTTTAACTGTGCCTTCAACAGTTGCGCTATGTCCTATAAGAGATTCAACAGAGTCAAGCAAACTTTTAGATTTTTTCTTAATCATACTTGATTACTCCTTTTTTGGCTTGACTGAAAAAATAATCTGTTAGATATAGTTTTGGATTGATTGTTCTGCCCTTAAGATGTACTTCATAATGTACATGGGAGCCTGTTGACGTGCCTGTGTTGCCCATTTTTGCAATGTTCTGTCCTCTAGTTACAAAATCACCTTTTCTTACAAGACTTTTAGCAAGATGTCCGTAAACTGTTCTATAGTTATGATCGTGATCTACGACTACTACATTGCCGTATCCTGACTGCCATCCGGAAAAAACAACTTTTCCATCTGCTGTAACGTTTATTGGCGTATATAAGGCATTTGCAATATCAAGACCTGGGTGAAAGTCTTTTATGCGAAAAATAGGGTGTTTTCTAAAGCCGTAATCAGAAGAGATGTATCCCTCACAAGGCCAACCGCATGGTGTTGCCATAAAAAGCGACTTTTGCTTACAGATGTGAGACACTATTTCATCATAACTTTGATTCATAAATTTATACTGCTCATATATGGCATCACTCTGCTGCGAAAGATCTGAATAGTTCATCAATTTATCAAGACTTCCTGAAAGAATCGCCGTAAATGTATTTGTTTGAGCAGGCGTAGGTCCGCCTTTACCGAGACTTCGCCCAAGACCTTCCGTTATTATGGATTTTTTTACATCCAATGCAAGCAACGAACGAATTTTTTCATCGTTAATCTGTATTTTTTCGAGTATATTTTTTGTTTTTGCAAGCTGATTTGCGAAGAAGAGCAATCTAATCTGCATTATTTTATTGTCCGTCTTTGCTTTGATATAATCAAAGTGTTTGCTTGCAAGATACCCTGCCCAAAGGGTTATGGCTGTCCATGAAACAACCAACGCGCACACCAGAAAAAGAGAAATACTGATTTTGAAAGGACCTTTTTTGCCATGAGGAACAAAAAGTATAGTAATTCTTCTTTTTAGCTTATCGCTTATTGTGCGAAATATTTTCATAAGACTAATGGTATCATATATGGGAATTTTATGTCAACATTGTATTTTTGTCTGACAAAAATGTAGGAAGAAGCGTTTAATTGACAGAAATGCTTTTTTTATTATAGAATCAACCCAGTTGTAGTTAACTAACTTTATGTTGATACAATAGTGTTGCTTAAACTTACCAAAAATAGGATTAGCGCAAAAATAGTGCGTTGCGTCTGTTTTTAAGCTAGCGCAATGCCTCGATGTAAAGTTAGTTTGCTGTAGATGCCGACGTAGCTCAGTTGGTAGAGCAGCGGTTTTGTAAACCGCAGGTCGTAGGTTCAAGTCCTATCGTCGGCTATTTCTACACAAAACGAAGAATTCGTCTAAAACTTAAGAATTGTATGCTTGTGAGACGATAAACAGCTCAAAATCTCAAATATTCTTGGAGTATATAAAACGCTCTATAAAAACATAACTCGTTAGCAAAACAATCACAAATCATTTTAACGTATTTTCTATACTCCTACCAAAACTCCGCTTGTGCTTTTAACCTCGTCGATATTTTTGCATTTTGTGATTAAAACGCAAATTATGTACTTAAAATCCGATTCCGCCATACACAATTTTACTGCATAATCAAACTAAAAAAATGTTATTTTAAACTCTAAAAGTAAAGCTTGTTTGACTTGGTTTGAAAGAGAGGCATTGATTTTTCTTTTTGTTTTTGGTACTAATTGATGTAATTAAACATTTGAATTTATGCTTAAAAAAACTGTAGCAGTGCTACTAATGTTGTCAATTGTGTTGTCTTCGTGCGGTAAGGATAATAAAGGTAATAATTTGACACGTATATCTGAAGCTGAAGATTCACCTTCTTCTCCACCGGCACCAACATCGACACGAACAAAAACTGCTGAACTCTATACCCCTGCCCAAGTGGGTGATGAACCAGCCTCAAAAAAGAGCGAGTTTATAAGCCCCACCACCACACAAACAGCCTCTAAATCCCCCGGTGATCCGGGAGATTTAGAGACAAAGCCCAAGTGGTACGATCATCTCTTTCATTATAGCTGCCTTGGAGCAATGGGGGTGGGATGTGCATCGATGATTGGTACTGGACTAGTCAATAAGAATCTCACCACTACACTAGTAGGACTGGCATTTCTAGGGGCGGTTGTTGGTATTGGGTTTAAAGTAGCAACAGAGGGGGTGGGAAGTAGCAACAGGTGGGGGGATTCGAATGTGGATGATGATTGGTTTTGGAGGGATACACCCTGGGACTAATCCGGAGTATGGTCGTTGATAGGAACACGGTCTATGAACAATGAGGGACAAAAATAATGATATTAAAGAAATACGTGGCGTTACTTGTTTGCTTGAGCTTCATCCTTTCAGCATGCTACCCTCGATAAGTCTAGCAAAGCTAGTAGCAAAGCTAGCGAGTTCACAACAAGAACAACAAAGGTCGAAGAACCGGTGTGGATATCCCGTCATCGTACTTGACCACGACTTCCGATAAAAATAGATATTCCTGAAAAAATACAGGATAGTCCCAAAAAAACATCTAATGATTTGAAAACACAAAATAAATATGTTTCTCCAAAATGGTTGACTAACTAAGCAATAGTGCGTTGCTTTTAATAAAGCAGTGTTTTGTTATATAATTTTCGCTCATTTTTAAGCAATTTGTAAGCTCTCATTGCAAATCAACGACAAAACTACCATGCTTATTGTACACAATTTTACTGCATAATCAAACTAAAAAAATGTTATTTAAACTCTAAAAGTAAAACTTATAGGGCGTTTGCCTAAAGGCGCTAATTTTGATAATTATAGATGTAAGAGATATGTCGCAACTGCAGAAGATTGGCTTAGCAACAGACCAAGAAAACATCTTGGCTGTTTAACACATCAAAGATGTTTTTAGTTCTGCTGTTGCGTGTGCGATTTGAATTTGCCTTTTATTTTACTTTGTAATATGTTACCATTTCATAAGCATTTCACAAATATTTTATCAATTCCTACAAGTTGTCAAGGGATTATTTAGTAAATTATAAACTAGATAAATGGGAGGGATTAACATGGTTGATAAAAATTACGAATACTTTTCCGAAAACATGCCAGAACTTTATAAGAAATATGGGCATAAGTTTTTGGCTATAAAGAACGAGAAAGTTATCGGATAATATGATACTTTTGACGAAGCAATAAGAGAAACCAACAAAACTGAAAAACTTGGAACATTTTTAGTCCAGGAATGTTTTGATAGTGAAGATGAAAGTGTGCATCATTTTCAAGGCAATGTATCCTTTGACTTTCACTCGGGGCAATAAATAATAGAGAGCGTAAAATGGGGAATTTAGAATACGGCAAATTGAAAAATCCTCCTGTTAAAGAAACAGTCATAGGTATAGAAATCAATAATTATTTTAATAACATTGAATCTACTCCGTTATACGATGAACTTTTAAAAAGATATCCCAAGAAAAGTTCTATTTACAACAAGGTTACAATAAGTAAAGGGTAGATACTAAATGGGGATGAAATTTGCGGATATTGCTTTCAAACCGATGATCAAAAGCAAAGTATTATTATAGATAATAAGAGAATTATTTTTGCAGATAAAAGCGCCTATACTGGATTTGATGATTTTTATGAAAAATTTAAAACAGTATGCGATATTATTCAAAAGAATAAACCAATAGAAAAGTGCTCTCAGCTTGCGTTAAAATATGTAAATCAATTTTATATTGATCAAGATGAGCTTAATTCAGAGCAACCGAAGTAGCCGAAAATAAAGTTTTTACCAAATTTTAATAATATTAAAGACGACGGTACGAATATGTTTGCTCAAGTGACAGGATTTTCTGGCAACTATTTGTTGCAATCTGTAAAAAATACAGAGATGAAAGCATTTGTAAATACTGATTTAAAGTTTGTTGGTCAGCCTCCAAAATTATCGACGCTTTTTGTCATAGATACGGTTATTAACATGAGCGATATAAAAAATATAGATACTTGCATTAAGCAGTTAAGAGATTTTAAAAATACTGTTTTTTTTGAAAATGTGAATAAAGACATAAAGGAGTTTTCAAAATGATATCTATGCTAAACTCAAATCAAAAAGAAATCAAAAACATTTCTATGCTGTTTATTAAAACCCCCGTCGCTTTTAATAATATATTGGACGATATAGGAGATTGGACAGATATAAATTTTCAAAACACTTTTGCTCTTTCGAGATATAAAGCGATAAAAATGGGTATGTTAATTCAAGAACTACTTGATATTCAAAAGGAAGCTCGGCAATATGGCGAATATGAATTGACAGATAATGTCATAAATAATGCAACTGAAATTCTGAAGTGCATTGTAGAAGAAAACATAGAAATTCCGCATTTTTCATCCAATCCAATGAAACAGATTGGATTTACTTGGCATCCAGATAAATATATAGTATTTCTAACAATAGACGCTTCAGGGACGCTTAATTTTACGAGAATGGAATTAGAAGCGCCAAACAAATGTTCATCTTTTCGTGGCAATATGGACGATATAAGCTATATATTATCCGGAGTTAAAGATGCCATGTAGTCTTGTGCATACAGAGTTATTAGATTCAGATACTGTAACGAGATTTGTTAATAATAGAAATTGCATTGAGAAAAATACGAGTGTGCGTTTTTCGCCCAATGCGTTTATGTTTCCCAAAAGCGACAAAGCTCTGTTTTTAGCGCATATTGATGGATTAAGCGCTGATGATATTTGGAATCTGGAAGATACGAAAGTTTTTGCAAATGTTAAATTGAGTGCCAAAGAGAAATTTAAAACTGTTGCAAGAGCAGATATGATTGTTGGAGAATTAAAAAAAGTTTTTATTAACGATGGATTTTGTATAGAAAGGGATAATTGCGATTTTGATAGACATGTCAAAGCTTTAAGCAACATGGAAAAACAACAATTTGCCACTAAATTAGCAATAAATTGTTTGCCTAAGATGAGATAGCGTGATTTTATGGCATTTGTATATAAACGTGAAATAATCGTGTATCATTACTTCCACTATAAACTCAAAACACATTGATTTTTCAAAGACTTTCAGATATTCTCAACCGTTATCCAACACTTTTGATAGCTCTAAATTAAATCTATAATCTTTTGTTCGTACTGCGTAGAATAACTGACCTAAGCAATTCTATCGTTCTTTCCGGGAAGTATGCAGCCTTGCGTATCCTTTGCGGTATTTCCTCTATGGATACGCACACCTGTAAAACCAGCCACATTTAGAAGCAATGGCAAGTCTCTGTTAAACCTGTTGCTGTGGTTCACTATTACTTTATATTCCCCTCTCGGTATAAGCATTCGTGATATTTTACTCGGCTCTAACGTATCGCACAACGATTTATTGTTTTCAACAATATTATTATGCTCGTCATACCCGCTAAACTTGAGTTTGCCGATAGTATAATTGTCCTTAAAGGCAACTCTCTTTAAAAATAATTCTAAATCTTGTTTCATAAATACATTTTATCTCCTAAATCAATTAAGTTTGACAATTTCATTAAAAAACGTTATCATATTATCACCGTCGCAGCTATTGTTAATAGCTCTAGCTGTTACCCCGAGTTGCGAAAGTGGCTCGGGGATTTTCTTCTCCCTTGACATTAAAAACAAAAACATTTAGAGTGTTGCCATGAAGAAATATCGTATCGACTGCCTATTTAATGACAACAGTTTCATTATAGGTGTAGCTTCCGCCTTTAATCTTATGGGTACTTTTTTTGATTACAACTATTGCCAAACAGGTCAAGAAACTGACGCAAAAGCGCTCGAAAACGACTGGGGCGTTACAGGTCAAGATTTGCTAAAAGTCGTCTACAGTTGATGAAATAAAAAGATGAAATTTATGTTGTCAATTAGAAGAATACTTCAAGCGCTGTATTACATACAGAGCAAAACGCCTACTTGCAATGACGCTAAATGCAACATCATGTATTTGCTCAAAATGATGTTTTTTGCCGATAGATATCATATTAGACATTTTGGCTTTGTCGCCTCGGGCGATACTTATGTCGCTATGAAGCGCGGACCTGTCGGGTCGGCGACAATGGACATTTTACGCAAGCAAATGCCTCGTCAAGCTAATTCGACTGAAATGTCGTTGCTTGACGATGTTTCAGTCGTAAGTGAAAACGACGTTGAAATAGCAAAACAGGACGACGACGAGCTTTCAAAGAGCTTTATACGATCGCTAGATTTTGCGCTTAAAACTTACGGCGACCGTAGCCAGCTTGAACTGAGCGCTATAACTCACGATTATCCCGAATGGAAAAAACACGAAACAGCCATAAATAGCGGCACAAGTGGCACAAAGTCTATTCCGATGGATTTTAAAGATTTTTTTGACAATCCTGAAACATTGAAGTATTCTAAAACAGACCCTTTCACTGACGACAAAGATTTTTTGCGGGCGCTTAAGGATGATTTCAGTGGTCAAAGTTCCTGCTGAACTTATCCCGTGTCGTAGATGGGTTGCGTATAAAAATGCTCTTCTTCCACAAGGTTCTCAACGATTGCATACGGTGGTAATTGTTTATCGAACATCGTCAAAAATCAAATACTTTTACATCACTTCGCAAGTAGAAAAAGCCAAAATGCGGTACAAATACGATACGTCTGCATTAGAATTATTTTTAAAGAGAGTTGCCTTTAAGGACAATTATACTATCGGCAAACTCAAGTTTAGCGGGCATGACGAGCATAACAATGTTGTTGAAGACAATAAATTGCTGTGCGATACGCTAGAGCCGAGTAAAATATCACAAATGCTTATACCGACAGGGAAATATAAAGTAATAGTCGACCACAGCAACAGGTTTAACAGGGACTTGCCATTGCTTCTAAATGTGGCTGGTTTTACAGGCGTGCGTATCCATATAGGAAATACCGCAAAAGATATCGCAAGGCTGCATACTTCCCGGAAAGAATGATAAAATTGGTTGGGTTAGCTATTCTACGCAGTACGAACAAAAGATTATAGATTTAATTTAGAGCTATCAAAAGTGTTGGATAACAATCTCGCCAAATTTTTTGATTATACAGTAAAATTATGTACAATAAACATAGTAGCTTTGTCGTTGATTTGCAATAAGAACTTACAAACTGCTTACAAAGTTGGCAAAGTCATATATAAAGTCAATGCCGATAAAGAGCATGGTTTAACAAGATGGCGACCTTGCAGAGGCTCTACATCTTTTGCTAGTCTTACCGCTATCATTGGCATAAGGAGCAAGACCTGCTGGAGCAACAATTTCTCTTAGCAAGGTCGTAGTAGTTTTTCGCCTACTGATTTCACAGAACTTATTGCTTCTGTAATGCTTCAATGATTACTCTTATGGAATGTTTGCCTCCTTTTCCGTCAAAATATCCTTCACGAGTGCGCTCTTTTTGAAGCATTCCTTTAAGATTTTCACGATGACTTGTAAGCTCTTTTAACTGTTCGTTTTTGCCTTGCTCGTGTAATCTTTAAGTCGTTAGCATCTATTTTGTCAGTTTTGGCTTTTTGTCTGTAACTTGGTATAAACTGTTTTACTCTACGACCTTGCGCTCGCTCTATGGACATTGTAATCGTGAATCGTGAACTCTTTGACAACTTCGGCTTCATAGTCGCCTGTTAAGTCCATTAAGACCAAATGTTCTTCACTTGCTAAATAAAGAACGAATGCTTTCTTTGTCATTAGTTACTGTGTAGTACTGATTGTTTTTTGGTACATCGATGCCTACAAATTCAGTGTATAAGGTTTTTGGCGTTTTGCGCCTCCTTTTAATTTGATATTAGCTTCCTGCTTTCAATTATTCCCATGCTACAAATTAAAGTTTGCGCATTTGCAACCTCATCAAGCTTTTACCTTATACACTTAAATTATACTTGTTTTTTAAGGAACAATACCTTCGTCAATGCCTCTTGGCATTGCCATCCATTTTGAAAAAGTGGAATAACAACGTAGATCCTTCGCTTCACCCAAAATGGCGACGATAATCATACATCGTCAGATTTTGTCTGCCACCTCTTTTAGTGAAAGGAGAATTAAAAACAGGCTGGAAGCAAGGATAGAGGAAAAATTACAACAGATTATAATAGAGGGAAAAATCTTGTCTCATAAACTTTCAAAGGTGTTTATTGCATTGGCAATTATAGGTACTGCAATTTATTTTGCTTTTAATATGATTATGAGTTCTTTAGTCCACAGCAATAAGGAAATTGTAACGCCGAATGTTGTAGGCAAAAGTCTTTATAACGCCTTGGAAGAACTTTCAAAAGAAGGTTTTGGAATAAAAAAAGACGGTGAAGAGCCGAACCAAAATGTACCTACCGGTACAATTTTAAGACAAAATCCACTCGCAGGAATGACAGTAAGAGGAGGGAAAATTATTAGAGTAACGTTAAGCCAAGGTGGCGAGATTATCTATGTTCCTGATTTAATCGGACAAACTATACGCTCGGCAGATATTGCTTTAAGATATGCAACTTTGGTTATGGGAGAAGTATCAAGAAAGTTCTCGATTTTTGCAGAAAAAGGTATAGTTATCTCTCAAGATACAGTAGCAGGTTCCAAAGTAGATAAAGATTCTGTAGTAAATATTGTAGTTTCGGATGGAATGCCTCCCGAAGGCATTATTCTTATGCCAAATTTTATCAATAAAAATATTGAGAGAGCAAAAACGTGGGCAGAAGAGCATGGTATTAATGTAAATGTTAAAAGTGAGGAATCATCGAATATTGAAACAAATACAATTACAGAACAGTATCCGGCAGCTGACACAGATGTGACAGATGAAAAAAACATAACTGTAACAGTTGCAGTTAATTTGGAATGAAAATGAAAAAAATTATTATTGCCCCTTCAATTTTATCTGCAAATTTTGCAGCGCTGGAACGAGACGTAAATATTGTGGAAAAAGCAGGTGCAAAGTGGATACATATTGACGTAATAGACGGTCACTTTGCGCCAAATATTACGATGGGACCTGCAATTGTAAAAGCCTTAAGAAAAACAACAAAATTGTTTTTTGATATCCACCTTATGATAACAAGTCCTGAAAAATATTGGCAAGATTTTCAAAAAGCTGGCGCTAATCTAATAACTTTCCATAGCGAAGTTCAGGTCGACAAAAGAAAACTTATAGAAAATATAAAAACATCAGGTATTAAAGCAGGCATATCAATAAAACCTAAAACTCCTGTTTCTGATATAGAAGATTTATTGTCTTGTCTTGATCTAGTTTTGGTTATGACTGTCGAACCGGGTTTTAGCGGACAATTCTTTATGAACGACATGATTCCAAAGATAGAAACTTTAAGAAAAAACATTGATCAAAATAATTATAATTGTCTTATTGAAATTGACGGAGGAATAAATTCTCAGACTTCCTCAATTTGTATTCAAGCCGGAGCGGACGCGTTAGTCAGTGGTAGCTATATTTTTTCGGCTGAAAATCCCGCTGAAGCAATTAAATCTCTTTCCTTATGAAAAAACTAACAACTTTATTGTTGTCATCATTTATATTATTTTTTGCCGGATATTGTTTCGCCGATAAAAAAGGATCCGTATCATCGGAAAACATCAATGTAATTGTTGACGGAAATGCTTTCAGAGATACAAGTGTATATAAAATGTCCGAACAAACAAAATATTTTTCCGTTAAAGAAATTGCCAAGATATATAGCGCCATTCTTGAATGGAAACCCGTCAGCTCTCAGGTAACAATACATCTAAATAACAGAAAAATAGACATAAAAGCAAATAGCGCCTATGTTGTTTTTGGAAGAAAATTAAAAAAAATGTCTTTGCCGTCAAGATTAATAAAAAACGATATATATATTCCTCCTGAAATTCTTACATCTCCTGAATTTGCTGAAATTGCTGAGGCTGATACTAAATGGAACTCGTCGGCTTCTGTATTAAATGTAACGCATCATTCCAATATTTCTAGTGTCAGATATTTTACAAGATCTGAAAGTACGCAAGTGCTTGTACAACTTGATGAACCGTTATCTTATACTGTTTCAAAAACCTCAGGAGCAGTCGTTTTAAAAATATTAAGAGGTAAAATTCAACCGGACTCTATAAACGTAACCAATGGCGTAATTAAAGATATATATTATGGAATTGATGGACGTTCTGCAGTAGTAAAAATCAACCTAGAGCAAACGCCCAAACTTGTGAAAACTTCAACACTCACAAAACCCGACAGAATTTCCATTGATATAATTCATTCTAAAAATATTGACTTGTCAAGTTTAAAAGAAAAAATAATTTCTGAATCTGAAGAAGATTATACCGTTCAAGATCACAATACGCAAGAGTCTGATCTAACGCTTCCGGAAGAATATGGTCAAGCGCAGGTCAGTGAATTTGTATCTGAAATTGAAAATGGGAAAAATAATCAAGATCTCTTAAATATTCCTGTTACAAAATTTGAACATGCAAATATCATTGACGACAGTTATATGATAGTTGACGATGCCGAAAGCGCCGTAGAAATTCTTACAAAAACTTCAGATGGTAACAAATCTTATCATAAACGTAAAAAAATTATAGTCCTTGACGCAGGACACGGCGGTAGAGATCTCGGCGCAATAGGACCAAACGGAACTAAAGAGAAGAACATAAATTTAGAAATAGTTTACGAACTAAAATCTATTTTTGATCATGATAGCAATTACAAAATCATTCTAACTAGAAAAGATGATACCTTTATCCCTCTCGCTGAAAGAACAAATATAGCAAATAAACATAATGCGGATTTATTTATATCTGTGCACTGTAATACAAATTTTGATAGAGAGGTGAGCGGTTTTGAAATTTATTACTTGTCCGAAAACGCTACAGATTCCGAGGCGGGTGCAACAGCAACGCTTGAAAACTCTGTTTTGGAAATGGAAGGGAAACCCAATAAAAGACAAGCGTTGCTCCAAAATATGTTGTGGTCCATGACTGTCACAGATTTTATAAACGATTCTTCAAAATTAAGCGGTTTTATAATCGCGGAAGCGCCAGGCAGACTTAAAATACCAAATAGAGGCGTAAAACAAGCAAACTTCTACGTACTGAGAGGCACTCAAATGCCGTCAATACTTGCAGAGAGCGCTTTTTTAAGCAATTATACCGAAGAAGCAAAACTCAACTTAAGAAAATTTCGCGTAGCAATAGCCGACTCCATATATGAGGGGGTAGTAAAATATTATGCAAAACAAACAAAAGAACAAAAAAATAAATAATAATCCTATAGGAATTTTTGATTCAGGTTTTGGCGGACTTACGGTAATGTCTGCAATAAACAAAGCTTTGCCGTTAGAAAATCTCATTTACTTTGGCGATACAGCTCATGTTCCGTATGGAACAAAATCAAAAGATGCTGTGATAAAATTTTCAAAAGAAATAGTCGCTTTCTTAATAGAACACAAAGTGAAGCTAATCGTTATAGCATGTAACACAGCATCAGCTTTTGCTCTGCCGATTTTACAAAAAACCTTAAAAGTTCCTGTTATAGGCGTAATAGAACCAGGATCAAAAGCTGCCGTACATGTATCAAAAAATAAAAAAATAGGAGTCATAGGCACAGAAGGAACAGTACAAAGTGGAGCTTATCTAAAAGAAATAAATAAAATTAAAAAAACTAACGTATATCAACAGGCATGTCCATTATTTGTGCCACTCGTAGAGGAAGGTTGGACTAATAGTGAAATTACAAACAGTATAGTTCAAAAATATATAAAGCCTCTTCTGAATAAAAACATTGATACTCTTGTTTTGGGTTGCACACATTATCCTCTTTTAAGAAAAGTTTTAGAGAAAAATATAAATAAGAATATAGTTCTTATAGACTCTGCAAAAGCTACGACCCATGAAGTAAAAAATGTTTTAAATCAAAAATCTTTACTTGCAGACGGCAAACAGAAAAATTTTTTAAAATTTTATGTAAGCGATAATCCTAAAAAATTTAAGACAATAGGTAGAAGATTTTTTTCTAAAAAAATATCAGATGTAAAAAAAATAGAAATGGAGTAAATATGAAATATAAACTTTCAGTTACAAAAAGATTTGCTTCCGCTCATTGCTTAAGAGAATATAAGGGTAAATGTGAAAATTTGCATGGACATAATTGGTGCATAAGAGCGGCTTTCTTTGGAACAAAACTGAACAATGCAGGTATGCTGATAGACTTTACTGATATAAAAAAACATTTGGACGATATTATTGCTTATTTGGATCATAAATTTTTAAATGAGATATCTCCTTTTGATAAAATTAATCCCACAGCAGAAAATATAGCATCGTTTATCTTTGAACAGCTTCAAAACATGGAAACCGAAAATGCAAAAGTCTGCGAAGTGGAAGTTCTGGAAAGTGAATCATCCTCGGCAACTATTTATAAGGATTAAAAAAATGAAAAAAGATAAAAAAGCAGTAATTTTATTTTCTGGAGGATTAGATTCTACAACAGTTTTATATTGCGCATTATCTAAAGGATACAAATGCAGTTGTTTGATGTTTGATTATGGTCAAAAACACAATAAAGAGCTTAAGTCTGCTGTCAAAATTGCAAAGACTGTTAAAGTCAAATACTCCATTATTAAAATCAACCTCCCATGGTCTGGCGACGTGTTGACAAATAAAAACAAACTAGTTCCCGTTCACAAAGTTTTACCCAAAACAATTCCTCCAACTTACGTTCCAGGAAGAAACACATTATTTCTTTCTTACGCATTGTCTCTTGCGCAATCCATTAACGCGCAGGTAATTTTTATAGGCGTTAATGCTATAGACTTTTCAAATTATCCGGATTGTACTCCTAACTTTATAAAAGCATATAACAGTGTTTTAAAAGCTCTTAAAACAAAAATAACCGTTCAAACTCCTCTTCTAAAACTAAATAAAGCGCAGATAATAAAACTTGGGACAAAGTTAAATGTCCCTTATAAAAACACATGGACATGTTATAACGGTTATAAAAAACCGTGCATGAAGTGCGATTCTTGTAAGCTAAGAGCAAAAGGTTTTAAAGAGGCAAAATTCAATGACCCTGCCATTGCATAAAGTGCGAGCCCCTTTTTATGAACTTTTTTTCTCTTTTCAAGGAGAAGCTTTATATACAGGGTTACCTCAAATTTTTGTGCGTTTTTCCGGATGTAATCTTAAATGCAACTATTGCGATACCATATATTCAACAATAATATCTAAAAAATCAAAATATTTAACTGTTGACGAAGTAATAAACAAAATTGATTTGTTATATAAAGAGAATAAAAAAAAATTTGTTTTTGGAAAACCATCAGTTGTTTTTACAGGTGGCGAGCCGTTGATGTATGCTGATTTTTTAGAAGTATTATTGCCAAAATTAAAAAGAAAAGGATTTAGTATTTATCTTGAAACAAACGGTACATTGCCAAAAAAACTAAAACAAGTCATAGAATTTTGCGATACAATTTCAATGGATTTTAAACTACCGTCAGAATCTAATAAATTTTTTTGGAAAGAACATAAAACTTTTTTAAAAATTGCTCAAAACAAAGCATCATGTCAAGCTTTTACTAAATGCGTTATAACTAAAAATACAACAATTTCAGAAATAAAAAAATCCGCAAACATAATAAAAGACATTTCAAAAGAAATCCCTTTTGTTCTTCAACCTTCCATTGACAAAAACAAACCCAAAATACAAAATCTATACAAGTTCTATACCGAAGTTCAAAAAATTACAAATAATGTGCATCTTATGGTACAAATGCATAAGATTTTTAAAATAAGATAGCGCTGTCTTCTCATACTTTTGTCAGACAAAACAAAAGTATCAAAAATTCTTGCCGTTGAGCGCCCTCGCTTCATATTTTATTATTTTTCGTTG